>JAGOZY010000023.1 GCA_018058445.1 Negativicutes bacterium
CTATATTATCTCTTGGGCGCGTATTGTCCAACCTTTTATTTTGTATCAAATAGGGCTACTTCTTGCTTTTCTTGGAGTCATGACGGGCATGTACTTGCCGTTTCGCGTTGGAAAATAAGAACTTTGCATCCGCTTGACTAGGCTCTGGCATCGGCTTCGTCTCGCCAATCGCTGAGGGCGGATGGGGCTCAGGGTCCTCTCTGCCAGCGCTTCGCTTGCCAATCGAGGCCAATCGCACCTGTTTACTAAGAGCTATATTATCTCCTTGGCGCGTATTATTCAGCTGTTTGTTTTGTATCAAATTGGGCGATTTATTGCTTTTCTTGGCGTCATAACGGGCATGTATTCGTTGTTTTGAGTGATGGTTTTGAAAAAATAGGGTGAGGATCTGCTTTAATTTGCAATTAAGCCAGATCTTTTTTTGCGATTTATAAAGAAATTTTATTTTTCTTTCTAAAAAAAGTAGGAGAGAGTTTTTTATTTTAGATGTGGTTAACGCCCTCTTCTTTTCTTATTTACGTATTAATCTTAATTTATATCAAAGTGTTGGCATATGCTTACTATTGTTGAGTTTTACAACTGAATCTGTGATTTTGGTTTGAGAATAAGTAAATAAAAGAAAGGTGAAAATCTTTTTTAAAAATAAAATAATAATAATTATCAATTAATTAGGGTTTTCGATAAGTGCAGAAGATAAGTTTAATTAACAACTTTTTTAATTTTTGCACTAATCATAGGGAAAGAGAATGATGTTTGTAATTTATTGTGGTTGGGGTATGATTAAATCGGTGACAGAATTGATCGCTCTATGCAATCGTTTGCAAGCAAGATAGAAAAATTGACGCAGAGGGGAGGAAACGAATTGCTGACAGCACGTTGTCGGAGAATCTTAATTTTTTTGGCGAATTTATCTGATCCTATTCGATTGCAGGATGTTGCAGATCGTTTCGGTATCAGTCTGCGAATGGTGAAGTATGATTTGGAGATGATCCGGGAGTGGCTCCAACTGTGTCAGGAAACGCCTAAGGTGGAGCTTAAATCTCAAACTCGTAAAGGGATATGGCTATCGGCAGATGCTGCTGGTATCCAAAAATTACTGGAAAAGGTTGGAGAACCAGCTTCGGGCTGGGTCTTTTTTCAAAAAGAAGAACGGCTTCGCGCTATGGGAATTTCTCTTTTATCAAAAGATGATTGGATGACTGTGCAAGAATTGGCTGATGAGGTCGGGGTGAGTCAGAGCACTTTGCGGACAGATCTTGTGAAGGTTGAAGAGAATTTGGCGCTATGGGGTTTGAAGCTACTGAGGCAAATTGGTAAAGGCTTGATGATAGCGGGCCCTGAAAGGCAGCGACGATTGGCGCTGGAGAGTTTGTTTCAAGAATTTATTACTCCAGAAGAGAGTCGACACTTTCAGGATGGGTCTTGCGACTCTGTGCCAGTTTCGACCAAGCTGACTCGTATGGTGAAACATTTCTTAATGTTTACAAGAGAAGAATTGATCGAAATTTCTTCTTTAAGTTATTCGATCGAAAGATTTAATGATTGGCGAGATGGTGCGTTTTGGCTTCGGGTGGTTATCTTACTTCATCGGCTCAAGCAGGGGCATACGCTCACGGGGTGGGAGGGAGACTCTCTAAGCCAGTGGGTGGAGACGGATGAGTATCTGGAGTTTCGAAATTGGACAAAGTCATTGAAGCCTTTGCTGGGAGCGGAGATACCGCCGCTGGAAGTTGCGTCTTTGTGCGTGCAGTGGCTGGCCCTGAAGCGAAGGATGATTCCTCAAGATCTTCCAAATCAAGAGGCTACGGAACGTATTCTGGCGGCTGCACTGATTAAGGCGGTAGGCCGGCAGACGAATGAGATGTTTGAAGGAGATCAACTACTTTTAAATTCACTGTCTGATCACTTGGATAGAGTATTTCGACTTTATACTTGGGGAGCGCTATCACCCAATCCGCTTTTAGGAGAAATTTTGGAGTCTTATCCCAATCTTTTTCATGCGGTGCAACAAGGCTGTAATGAGGTATTGTCACTGCAGGCGATTCATTTGCGCGAAGGTGATGTTGCGTATCTGGTTCTTTATTTTCAGGCGGCTTTGGAGCGACAGCGGGGAGAAAATAAGCTGATGGCTCTGGTTGTCTGTGCAACTGGGCATGGAAATGCTCAACTGCTGGGTTTGCAGTTGGCCAATAAGATCCCTTTCCTTGAGGTAATTGGAACCTGTGATCCGGATGATCTGGTTGGGCAAGAGAAAAAGTTACTTTTAGATGTAGTCGTATCGACTCTTCCTATTCAGTCGATTTGGCCGGTGGTAGTCGTGCCACCAATTCCAACTCAGGCTCAGTGGAGGGATCTTTACCGAAAATTTGAGGAGCTTCGTGGAGGCGAAACTGTAATAGACTATCTTGAAGAGGAACCTGAGCCTCATCCGCTCTCTCTGCCGAGAGAAAACGAACAAGATACGAAGAGTTGGTCCCAGCTCACAAGGGACATTATTTTTAGAGGATTTCAGATGGGAGTTGCGCTCCAAGAGGCTTTTCGGGATAGACTGACTGACTCGGCAGCAGCTGCGCTATCTCTTCATATGACTTTAATGACTCATCGGGAAGTGTTTGGCCCTCTTTTACCAGAAGGAAAAGCTTGTCTGAGTCCTCAGGAGCTTGAAACTATTAAAAAGGTACGAGCTGTGCTTGCTCCCTATGCGCCAGCTCTCTCTGATAGCGAAGCGGTCGCAATTATTCGATATTTTTCGGAGAAGGAGGAATGATAGTGAGTTTTTCGGTGAGCTGTTGACTTGGGGTGAGAAGATCCCTGGTCTTTCGATTTATGGGTAGCTGAAAAAGATGACATTTGAGAGCTGATCTAAGAGGGTATGGGTCGAAGACAGGGAGTTTGCATGATAGCTGATAAGGCTCACTGATCTAAGAAAACTAGGCTCAACGGGATTTGTCGCTCAGGTAAGACAATCCAAAAGATGGCGCTTAGAGAGATAAAAATGATTCTGGAATCCGGAAGGGGAGAGTCCTGGATTTGGGTGACTTAAAGAAACGGCACATAGAGCAGGTGCTCTTGGAAATCCGAAAGGGGAGAGTCTCGGATTTGGGTGACTTAAAGAAACAGCTTATAGAGCAGGCGCTCTTGGAATCCGGAAGGGGAGAGTCTCGGATTTAGGTAACTTAAAGAAGCAGCGTATAGGGCAGGTGCTCTTGGAATCCGGAAGGGGAGAGTTCCCGGGTTATGGTGTTTAAAGAAAGAGTAAAAAGAGACGTTTGATTTGGCTGGGAGAACCGGGAAGATACTAGAAAATTAGAAAAAATAGAGCAGCTCGCAAAGGAGAGGTTTAGAGGTGAGTACATCAGAACAATCCAGAGCGAGTGCATTGGGTGATCAGGGACTCGTATTATGGAATTTAATGATGGGGGCTGCTAAGCGTGAGCTAAAAGAAGCGGATATTTTCTTGAGCGAATTGCAGGAAAGTCGTTTGGGAGTTCATATGGTTGCTTTGGTGAATCGACAGCAGAAGAGAGAGCTTTTTCCTGAAATCGAGGAAGCTTTGATGAATGAGATTAGCTTATGGGGTTGGGCGGTCGCGGAAAGAACGACGACCTATCTTAATTTGCCGGAGTGGAAGATCAGTAAGGCAGAACAATTTTTATTGGCGATTCATTTTGAATCGGCAAAACTTGAAAACAGCTTGATTGAGCCCTGAAAAACGAAAGGTTATTCGTAGTTTTGTGAGCTGGAGGAGAGCAAGAGAATGATTAAGGTAGTCATTGGCGATCGACTGGGAAAAGGCCAGGCAGTAGCTAAGGGCGTAGAAGAAGCCGGTGGTGTTGCGATCTTGATTCCTGGCATTGGGGCAGATATGAAGCTGGCGGATGTGATGAAGAAAGAGGATGCGGATCTCGGGATTTCATTTTGTGGCTCTGGCGGCGCAGGTGCTATTACGGCGCAAGTGAAGTATGATTATTCGGCTGCTTATGGGCTGAATTCCGTTGAGGATGGGATTGCTGCTTTGCAAGAAGGCAAGGTTGTTCTCGGTTTTACTTTTATGGATGAGGTTGAGCTAGGACGAAAAATGGTTGAAACTCTTAAAGCGCTAAAAAAATAAAAATCTCAAGATCGACAGGGTCGGTCTTTTTTTCTTTCTTGGAAAGATTGACAATTATTCTCAATGAGTTCATACTGAAAAAGATGAAATGCGAATGGTTCGCATTTGCGTAAGAGGAATGGGGAGATTTTCGGTATGAAGAGAGTTTGTGGATTGCTGGGTTTGATGTTGATTGCGGTATTTGTTTTAGTAGGTTGTGGGAGTGATGCGAAGAGGGCGAATTCTGATTCGAAGATCACTGTATATACTAGTTTTTATCCGATGTATGATTTTACAAAAAAAGTGGGTGGCGATCGGGTAAATGTGGTCAATTTGGTTCCGCCTGGTATGGAGCCTCATGACTGGGAGCCGGCTCCGACGGATATTGCAAATCTCGATAAGGCCAATATGCTTGTCTATAGTGGGGCTGGGATGGAGCACTGGGTAGATAAGGTAGTGAAGTCGCTGAAGAATGATAAGTTGATTCTCGTGGAGGCTTCAAAAGGAGTGACTTTGCTCCAAGGGCATGATGAGGATCATCATACGCATAAGCCGGGGGAGAGCCATAGTGATCATGAAGCGGTGGACCCTCATGTCTGGCTCGATCCGATGAATGCGAAGAAACAGATGGAAGCGATCAAGAATGGATTGGCGCAGGCTGATCCGAAGAACGCTGATTATTATGAAGCAAATTACAAAAAATATGCGATGGAACTCGATCAGCTTGACAAAGAATTTAAAGAGACATTGAATCCGCTGTCACGGAAAGAAATTATTGTGTCTCATCAGGCCTTTAGTTATCTAGCGGGAGCGTATGGTTTGACTCAGGAATCGATTCGAGGAATTTCTCCAGATGAGGAGCCAGATCCAGCACGGATGACGGAGATCATTCGCTTTGCGAAGGAGCGAGATGTGAAGGTGATTTTCTTTGAAGAGATGGTCAGTCCAAAGATCGCTGAGACGATTGCCAAAGAAACAGGTGCGCAAGTGATGGTGCTGAGTCCGCTGGAGAATCTGACAGATGAGCAAGTGAAGGCGGGGGACGATTATTTTTCGGTGATGCGTCGTAATTTGGCAGCTTTAAAGGCGGCTTTAGAATAGAAAAAAAGTGGGTATGGATATGAAGTCAATGATTGATGTAGAAAATATAGGCTTTCATTATGGTGAGGTGCCGGTTTTTCATCAGGTGAGTTTTTCGATATTGCCTGGTGATTTTGGTGCGATCATCGGCTCAAATGGATCGGGTAAAAGTACGCTCTTAAAGCTTCTCTTGGGTGAGCTCCGCCCTACGGTGGGCCGGATATCGCTGTTTGGTGAAGAGGTCTCACGTTTTTCAAAATGGCCGCTGATTGGCTATGTGCCTCAGAATAGTATTTATTCGGCCCAGAGTTTTCCGGCGACGGTGGAAGAGGTGGTGCAGGCGAATTTGTTTTCCCAAGTGGGGCTGATGGGCTTTGGAAAGAAGGTACATCGGGAGAAAACCCTTCATGCGCTGGATCTTGTCGGGATGGCGGATTATGCTAAACGATTGGTAGGAGATCTCTCCGGTGGTCAGCAACAGCGGGTGATGCTTGCTCGAGTGCTGGTGAATGATCCAAAACTGCTTCTTTTAGACGAGCCAACCACTGGGGTGGACGTTCAGTCGGCGGACTCGCTTTATCGGCTTCTGCATCAATTTAATCAGGAGAAGGGCATGACGGTTTTGATGGTGACTCACGATATTGCTCGAATGGCGGAATATGTGAATAAGGTCTTTTGCCTTGAAGAAGGGTCGATGGTGAATTTGGATATGGCTCAATTGCAGGTAGAGCTTGAGCATCGGCACACTCATCCGCAAATTGATGGACAGGAAGGGTGCTGTCATGGAAATTCTTGAATATGATTTTATGCGCCGGGCTTTCATCGTCGGTATTCTTCTGGCGATCATCATTCCTTGTATTGGGATTGTGGTGGTGCTGAAGCGGCTATCGATGATTAGTGATGCTTTGTCCCATAGTTCGCTGGCTGGGGTGGCGGCGGGATTGATTTTAGGGATCAATCCGATTGTCGGCGCGGTGATCACTTGTGTCGTGTCGGCACTCAGTATTGAAGTGATTCGTAAGAAAATCCCACGCTACTCGGAGATGTCGATTGCGATTGTGATGTCCGCAGGAATTGGCCTTGCAGGGGTACTTTCTGGCTTTGTAAAGAGTGCGGCGAATTTTAATAGTTTTCTTTTTGGTAGTATTGTGGCGATTACGGATTTCGAACTTTATTTGGTGGTTGGCATTAGTGCAACTGTATTGGCTTTATTTATTTTACTTTATCGGGAACTTTTCTATGTGGCCTTTGATGAGCAAGGGGCGAGGCTCGCCGGAATTCCTGTGCAAACTGTAAATTTTATCTTTACTTTGCTAACCGCAGTGACTGTTTCGATTGCGGCACGAACGGTGGGGGCGCTTGTGGTCTCGTCGCTGATGATTATTCCGGTTGCGTGTGCGATGCAGTATGGAAAAAGCTATAAACAAACGGTCCTTTATGGGGTTAGTTTTGCTGTGACTTTTACGATTATCGGGCTAGTGATTTCTTATTACGGTGGACTTAAACCAGGAGGAACCATTGTGTTGACTGGCGTGGCAACGTTAATTTTGATCTTGACATCAAAGCGAATCGCTGCCAGATAATGCTAGTTGGGGTGGGAGGATAAAATGAAAGAATTCAAGTGGCCTAAGGAGCTGAAGAAAACGAAGTCGCGGGAGCAGGTTTTGGCGATTTTAACGGAGTCTCAGAGGCCGATGACTGCTTTGGAGATTTATCAGCAAACCGAAAAAGAAGGAACTCCGGTCTGGCTTTCGACCATTTATCGGATTTTGGCGGCTTTTACAGATCATGAGGTGATTTTAAAGACCGCAGTGCTTGAAAATGGCATGGGTATTTATGAATTGAATCGCAATGAACATAAGCATTATGCGATGTGTGTGGCGTGCAATAAGGTCACTCCTATCGCAAATTGTCCGATGGGAGAGTTTCAGCTGGAGCTTAAGGAAAATAATTTTCATGTGCTTGGACATAAATTGGAGATGTATGGCTACTGTGATGCCTGTTATTCTGTACTGAGAAATGATCGATAAAAATTTCTAAAAACCGGCGAGTCCGGTTTATTTTTTTGATTAAATCCCTGAAAAAACTTAGCTTTGACGAATCTTGACTAAAATGATATGATTTTGAGAACGGTTGAGAAAGACTGAGATACAATCGATAAAAATGAATTTGAGAGGATGATCAAAATGAATGGGGAACGTATCGCTAGAAATCTGACTGATTTGATCGGAAATACGCCGATCTTAGAGGTGCAAAAATTTGGTAAAGAGGAACAAGTGGGGGCTCGATTACTGGCAAAGTTAGAAAGCTTTAATCCAATGAGCAGCGTGAAGGATCGAATCGCTTTTAATATGATCCGCCAAGCCGAAGTGAGTGGAGAGCTTAAGCCTGGAGCCCTGCTTATCGAGCCAACCAGTGGCAATACAGGAATCGGACTCGCTTTTGTGGCTGCGGCTCGGGGCTATCGTTTGATCTTGACGATGCCAGACACGATGAGTGTGGAGCGGCAAAAATTGCTGTTGGCTTTGGGTGCGGAACTGGTTTTGACACCAGGTGCTCAGGGAATGAAAGGGGCAATTGCTCGAGCTGGAGAGCTTGTAGCGGAAAATCCGGGTTCGGTGATGCTTCAACAATTTGAAAATCCAGCGAATCCAGCGATTCATCAGATTACAACGGCTGAGGAGATCTGGAAAGATACTGCTGGAAAAGTAGATGTGTTTGTTGCCGGAGTCGGTACGGGTGGTACGGTAACGGGTGTGGGAAAACGGCTGAAAGAGCTGAATCCTTCGATTCATATCGTTGCCGTTGAACCTGCTGCATCTCCGGTACTTTCGGGGGGGCAGCCAGGGCCGCATAAGATTCAGGGAATTGGTGCAGGATTTGTTCCGCCCGTACTGGATATTTCGGTTGTGGATGAAATTATCGGAGTCGCAAATGAAGATGCAGCGATGACAAGCCGGAAACTGGCAAAGCTGGAAGGCTTGTTGGTTGGTATCTCAAGTGGCGCTGCGATGTACGGGGCGGCATTGATTGGAAGTCGGCCGGAATGGCAAGGAAAGAATATTGTTGTGATTTTACCGGACACCGGTGAACGGTATTTATCCACTGAGCTATTTCAAACGGCTTCAAAATAATAAAGGATCAAAATTCGAAAAGCTAGCTCGTCTGACTTCAATCGAATTTTTGTGGGGGAAGTTTTGTGAAACCGCGAGAGAATCAACAGGTGAAGAGGGCAATCTATTCTTTTCCTTTTCAAAAGAGAATAACAGTCACTGAACCGAATCAGTCGTTTCCGCTTGAATTAGGCGGTCAATTAGATGAAGTCGTTGTCGGCTATGAATCTTATGGAGCCCTAAATCAGACAAAAGATAACGTAATTTTACTTTTTCATGGCCTAAGTGGAGATTCCCATGGAGCAGCTCATACTGAGGGTGATCAGCCTGGCTGGTGGGAGCCGATGATTGGCGTGGGAAAAGTTCTTGATACCAGCCGCTTTTTTATTTTAGTGCCTAATGTACTTGGGGGCTCTCAAGGAACAACCGGGCCGCTGTCGATCAATTCGGCAACAGGTAAAATCTATGGTCCTGATTTTCCAAAGGTGACTATCCGCGATATGGTTGCGGCGAATCGGAAGTTACTAGATCAGCTTGAGATTGAAGCTCCTTTTGCAGTTATTGGCGGATCAATGGGTGGAATGTTGGCTTTAGAGTGGGCTGCGATGTATCCGGCGGATGGGGCAAGAATTATTTCGATGGTGGCTCCAGAGCGAGCTTCAGCGCAAGCGATTGGTTATAGCCATGTGATGCGACGAGCCATTG
>JAGOZY010000235.1 GCA_018058445.1 Negativicutes bacterium
GCCGCACTTTCGCATTCTCCCCGCCGCTTAAGACCACCATCTGACTAGTGATATGTTCATTCGTCAAACCGCAAGCCGCCAGAGCCTGACGCACTTCAAAATTTGTCAATCCTGGATACGTATGCCATATCTCCTCATGAGCAGTTCGACTGGTATCTTCAATCGCCTCTTGCTCAAAATAGCCGATTTCTAAGTAATCACCCTGCTCAATATGTCCAGAGATCGGCTTTACCTGACCCAAAATGGTCTTGAGCAGTGTACTTTTTCCTAACCCATTGACCCCGCAGATCGCAACTTTCTGATTGCGCTCCATTTGAAAGCTGACCGGACGAGTCAAAGGCTCTTGATAGCCAAGGACCAGATCAGTCGCTGAAACAACGACTCGCCCAGGCGTACGGGCCTCTTTAAAATGAAACTTCGGCTTTGGCCGCTCTTGGGGCTTCTCAAGTAGATCCATTCGATCCAGTTGCTTCTGTCTGCTCTTCGCCCGCCCAGTTGTCGAGATCCGGGCCTTATTACGAGCCACAAAGTCTTGAAGCTTCGCTACTTCCTGCTGCTGACGATCATAAGCACTCTCATGCTGAGACTTACGGATCTGATGAAGCTCCTGAAATTTATCATAGTCACCGCTATACCGAGTCAACACCGCATTTTCTACATGATACACCACATTGATCACCTGATTTAAAAATTCCGTCTCATGAGAAACCAAGATAAAACTATTCTCATAATTTTGCAGAAAGCGGGTGAGCCATACGATATGATCTTCATCTAAATAGTTAGTCGGTTCATCCAAGATAAGAATCGTCGGATTCTTTAAAAGAAGCTTCGTCAGCAATACTTTACTCCGCTGACCACCAGAAAGCTCAGACACATCCCGATCAAGTCCAATCGCTTGTAACCCCAAGCCGGCGGAGACCTCTTCAATTTTGGCATCTAGCGTATAAAAGCCGCTATGCTCCAGAATCGTCTGAATCTCGCCCACATCTTCCATCAGCTTCTCAAGCTCTTCCGGCGTCGCATCACCCATCTTGTCATACATGCCAAGCATCTCAGCTTCCAAGGCAAACATCTCTTCAAAAGCCTCACGAAGCACTTCACGAATCGATTTTCCCTGGGTCAAATTCGAATGCTGATCCAAATAACCCACCGTAACATGACGCGACCACTCGACCTTGCCCTCATCCGGCATCAACTGCCCCGTAATAATATTTAAAAATGTGGATTTCCCCTCGCCATTTGCCCCCACAAGCCCGACATGCTCCCCTTTAAGAAGACGAAAACTCGCCTCCTCCAAAATACGCCGCGCCCCAAAACCGTGGGTCACTTTTTCTACCATCAAAACACTCATATTGCCCCGCCTTTTACTCCAAAAAATTCTTTTCTTATTCATTGCTTTTCTTTAACATTGCTTCCCTTTAGTCGAACTCGTACAATAAGAATAATATAACTGATTCTAAGTACTTTTCGCAACTACAACAAAACAGAGGAGGATTTTCATGTTAAAAAAGTTTTTTCTAATTCTCACTCTAATACTCATTCCACTCACCGCAAATGCCGAAACTTATGTAGATCCCAAAGGTCGCTTCCAATTTGAAATCCCTCCCGGCTGGACTCTCGCCACAGAAAAAGAAAAAATTGAAATGAAACTAGTAGAACCAGTTGATGTTATTCTCTTCAATGATTCCCCTAATTTTATTGCCCCGATTTCAATCACACTAACCGAAGACGATTCATTACCGCAAATCGCCTCAGCAACTGAAGCGGAGCTAAAAACGTATGCGGGTACTTGGGCCCAATCTTTAGTCAAAGAAGATCCCAATCCACTTATTACCTCTGTCAAAACACCAATGGGCAATGGCATCGCAGTCTTTGCAGGTGACGATTCTTTCTTTTATTTATTCTTTAGAACAAGTAAAAACAACAAATTAATTGAAGTCAACCAAATGACCGAGTTAGGTACAAGTAGGGCAAATTCCAAATTAATTAAAGAGGCCTTTACAAAAACTATTTTTTCTATAGAAATTTTTTAATCTTTTTGAGTAGATTGAACTATTTTTTACTATAATCATAATTAGTAGGAGGATTTTTATGTTAAAAAAACTATTTCTAATTTTTGTCCTAGCATTCATTCCACTTACCGCAAATGCTGAGCTTTATGTTGATACCAAAAGCCAAATTCAATTTGAAATCCCGGAAGGCTGGCGAATTCTCTCAGATCGTGAAAAAGCTGATTTGGAGATTTCAATGAGTTCGATGTACTTCCTCCCCACAAAAATGCAAAATGGATTCGAGGCTATTCGAATGGATATAACTAAAACGACTAATGGCCTTTTTTTATCAACCAACTCAGGTTCTCGCGTACTTGATTCTGCCAAACTTTGGGGCGATGCACTAAACACAACAAAGGGTCATGATCTTTTAGAGACTCGCCCCTACTCTAGCCCCGCCGGAAATGGTATACTAGCAGCTTATATAACAGGAGACCTTTTCAATTTGGCACATAGAATTAGCTCCCCTAAACATTCAGTCCACTTCCAATACTTTACCGATAGAGAAAGACTATTACCGGAAACTTCAAAAATTCTTGACTTATGCTTCCCTGTCATTAATTCAATCAAGTTCCCCGAATAGGAGGTCAAATAAATGAGAGTACTCAGCAATCAGATTCGATTCTATCTGCTTGGCGATATCGAAATTATTGACGGTGTCAGCTCTCATTCATTTCCCAAGC
>JAGOZY010000236.1 GCA_018058445.1 Negativicutes bacterium
TGGCTATATATTTTGTCATTTCGCTGACCTTCTTTGATTGCGATCGTTTGACCTTCTATCTCAATGGTTCGAAACGATCTTTCTAAAATCGTCCGATCCACAGGCCAGCGCCTAATTCCGAGGGTCGATATTCTTTGAAAAATCATCTCTTCCGCGTCTTCGCGCAAATCTTCAAAAATTAGTAAAGAAAGAAGTGTACCCGGACGACCTTTTTTCATAATGATCGGTGTTAGCCAGACATCAGAAGCGCCAAGAGCTAGCAAGCTTTCTTGGAGCTCTGGTAAAAATTGCGGATTCTGATCGTCCACTTGAGTCTCAAGCATCCAAAGAGTTGAGGAGGTTTGAGTATTTTCTTTTTCTAAATATCCACGTACGACATTCGGATATTCTAAATCCCAACCACCAGCGCCGTAGCCAATTTGATCCGCTTTAAAATTGGAAGGCTTATCGCTCCACTCACTTACCCATTCTGCAAGTAGTGCAGCTCCGGTGGGGGTTAGAAGTTCTTTATCTGTTTCTCCTTGCGTGTAGGGAATCTTTAGGAGAAGCTCTGCAGTTGCAGGAGCTGGCACCGGCATAATGCCGTGTGCACATTTCACCCATCCTCTGCCTGTATGCAGGTTGTTTCCAGAGATGGATTTAATTTCTAACTGGTCTAAGCACCAGCACGCACCGACGATATCAATAATGGCATCGACTGCCCCAACTTCATGAAAATGAACTTCCGCTGGCGAAATGCCGTGTACTTTCGCTTCCGCTTCACCTAATCGTTGAAAAACCGCAATTGCTTTTGCCTTCACATGATCCGGCGCACTGCTTTGGGTGATGATTTTTTGAATTTCCGGTAAAAATCGACTTGATTCTTTTGCATCAATCAATTGGACATCAAAATAAGTAGCTAGAACACCTTGTTTATTTCGCTTCTCATAGACGAACTTGTAATTGGAAAGTCCAAGGGAATCAATAAATTGGGTAAAATCAGCAAAAGAAACTCCCAAATCCAGACAGAGGCCGACAAGCATGTTGCCAGCCATGCCGGAATGACAGTCTAAGTGTAGTCTTGCCATCGTTCTCACCTCATCTGATTAATCAAATGAGCTAAGCGACCTGCGCCAAACCCATTATCAATATTTACAACACCGACACCGGCAGCGCAGCTATTTAACATTCCTAAGAGAGCCGCCACGCCACCAAAGCTCGCGCCATAGCCTACACTGGTGGGAACCGCGATTACAGGTTTATCAACCAGTCCGCCGACAACGCTCGGAAGTGCTCCTTCCATCCCAGCTACGACGATCACTACATTTGCTTCTCGTAGTAAGTCCATTCGCGAAAGCAGGCGATGAATCCCAGCCACTCCGACATCATAAAGAGTCTCAACTCGGTTACCCATGATTTGCGCGGTAATTCGTGCTTCTTCCGCAACAGGTAAATCACTGGTCCCGGCAGCAGCGATTAAGATATAACGTTCAGAGTCTGCTGGAAGTTTTACCTTTTCAATCACAATCATTCGTGCGAGTGGATCATAGGTAGCTTCTGGAATACAAGCTAGTACTTGATTTGCAAGTGACTGAGAGGCGCGTGACCCCAGTACTTGATCATGCTGCTCAGCCAACCGACACAGGATTTTTAGGCTTTGTTCTTCGGTCTTACCTTCGCAATAAACCACTTCGGCAAATCCTTGACGATCTTTTCGATGATGATCCAGGCAAGCAAAACCAAGCTCCTCTGAGCTATTTAACTGAAGTTGCTTAGCAGCTTCCGCTGGACTGAGCGCCCCAATAGACACTGCCTCTAATAATTGCTCTAGTTGCTTTGATGAGTTCATGATCTGGTCATCCCCTCGTGCTCTTTCTTAGTAAGGTCAGAGATCGACTTTATTTATTTTAAATTAACTACGTTAATTCCAGATCCGCCAGAAAGAACGTCAATAATGTTTTTAGCAGCAATTTCAGCCATTGCGTCACGGGTTTCGATGGTTGCATTTCCCAGATGCGGGGCCAGTACGACATTGGTCATTGGAATTAACGCTTCAGTTACTTTTGGCTCAAATTCATAGACATCTAGGCCAGCACCAGCAATTATTTTATTTGCTAAGGCTTCTGCTAAAGCAGCTTCGTCAATCATTTGGCCGCGAGCTGCACTAATCAGATAGGCGGTTGGTTTCATTTTTTTAAGTTCTGCCATACCAATCAAATGGCGGAGTTCTGGGCTGTAGCTACTATGAAGGCTTAGGAAATCAGACTGAGTTAGAAGCTCTTCAAAAGTAACATAGGTGACGCCAAGTTTTATTTCTTCCTCTAGACTCAATCTAGTTCTCGAATGATAAATAATCGGCATATCAAATCCCTTGGCTCGTTTGGCGACCGCTTTACCGATATTACCGAGTCCAAAAATTCCAAGGGTCTTTCCTGTGACTTCGGCTCCTAGATGAAACAGAGGAGCCCAACCGGTAAATCCACCGGCCCGAGTAAGTTTATCCCCTTCGACAATTCGTCTCGCGACTGCGATGAGAAGCCCCATCGTCAAATCAGCGGTTGCAGCAGTTGAAACCGCAGGAGTATTGGTGACCGGAATATTTCGGGCAGTCGCAGCCTCCACATCAATATTATTAAACCCGGCACCGTAATTGGCTATAATTTTCAAATTCGGTGCATTATTGATTAAATTTTTTTTATTTGGATCCGAAAGTAACTTAGGAGGGGATCTTTTTT
>JAGOZY010000237.1 GCA_018058445.1 Negativicutes bacterium
TAAACTTCAACCAACGTATATTTCCGGCTACCCAATCCAAGCGTTTCTCCATGCGAAAGCTGGAAGCGGCCATCGACTCGGCCCATGCCTACAAATTTATCTTCACCAGATTCATGATTACACTTCAGGTGCGAGTCCACTCGACCGACCTGAGCATTGACTAAGTCGTAGCTTGCCTGGTCAAGTGCAACCGGATCAAGCGATGCCAAAATGCCGATGTCCGGTACGATAGGCACATCGCTCCAAGGCACACAATCACAATCAGGAGTAATATTAATCAAAAAGTTCATATACCCTACTTTGCCCGGTTTATCTTTTACAGCCGCCCAAGCATACTCGGACATCCGCTCTAAAAATTCCTCGCCTTGTCCTTCCCAGTCCATCGAGATGGCTTTAACCGGACATACAGTCAGACATTCTCCACAGCCAATACAAATATTTCGGTCAATCTGGGCTTTTTTCCCTTGCTCAAATTCGCCCCAAGTGATTGCTTTGGCTGGACACACTTGAAGGCATTGTCCGCATGCCACGCATTTTTCAGGATCAACCATCATCCGAACAGAATGCTGATCTTTTTTCCCAGATGCAGGAGCGCAGCCCATCGCTAGATTTTTTACAGAACCACCAAAGCCTGCCATTTCATGGCCTTTGAAGTGAGTCATCACAATCATTCCGTCAGCTTCGACAATGTCACCAGCGATATGAGCAGTTTCGAAATACTTCCCTTTGCCATCTAGAGAAACACTCTTTCGATTATTTCCCATTAGTCCATCGGCAATCATAACTGGGGCACCAACTACTTCTGGCACAAAACCGTGCAAAATAGCAGTGTGTAAATGATCGATTCCATTATGTCTGCTACCGGAATAAAGGGTATTCGTATCGGTTAAAAAAGGTTTTCCACCGGCTTCTTTGATTTTGTCGACAATTTGGCGGACAAAAATTGGATTTAAAAACCCATCGCCTCCTTGCTCACCAAAATGCAATTTAACTGCGGTTAGGTCATTTTTCTCAATCAGTTTTTCGAATTCAGCTGTTTCAAATAATGTACGAATCTTGGTGCTCTTATTTTGTCGCATATTACGAGATCTGAGATTAGCAAAATAAACTGTACTTGGCACTCTCATCGCCTCCTATTTCTTATGATTTACTAGATTTTTTCTTATCTTAGGTTAGATTCGTTATTTAGCACTTCTCTTCCTTTTTCTGCCTTAAAAAGTCTGCATTTTCCTCCTGCCTATTTTTGAGCGTATAGCGTATAATGAAAGGACATCCTACTTTGTAGAAAATTAAGCCATTTCTTGCGAACTAGTCGCTGAAAGGAGCCCTTTCTTGTTTACCCGCGAAATTTATACTCCGAATTTTATTCGGCTAATCTTTTCAAACTTATTTTTTTGGATGAGTGCGAACCTCCTCGGACCCACCATTCCAGTCCATTTTCATGGTTTAGGCTATTCTGCAGGTGCAATCGGACTGATCGTTGGTTGCTATGCGCTCGGAGCTTTGCTCTTTCGTGTACCAGCCGGTCGCTGGGTAGATCGCTACGGTAGCACTCGTGTACTTGGGATCGGTATATTCTTTGCTTGCTTATCTCTTGTACTACTTTTAACGGCTCAATCAACAGAGATGCTACTTCTCGGCCGTTTTATCCACGGAGCCAG
Source organism: Negativicutes bacterium (assembly GCA_018058445.1). GTDB lineage: Bacteria > Bacillota > Negativicutes > JAGOZY01 > JAGOZY01 > JAGOZY01. The sequence continues at coordinate 1,662 of JAGOZY010000237.1, forward strand.
TATCACTGGCTTTTCTTCAGCCGCACTAACTCTTAACTCAGTCATGCACCCACCAAAGTACCAAGGAGAAGCTGTAGGAATTTACACTCTCTTTATTATGATTGGCAACGGCTTTGCCTTCTCATCTTCTCTACCGATTTATGAGCTGTTTGGCTTTAGCGCAGTGGCGACATTAAGTGTCCTCGCATCGGCTTTAACCTTTTTACTTTTTCCTAAAAATATCAAAGTACCTGAACCCATTGGGCCACAAACGCCAATACCGATTATAGAAACTTCAAAAAATCCGGGAGTCTGGATTCCGGCAACTTGTCAATTTGGTTCAAATTTTGCCTATGGGGCACTTTTCACTTTCGTTCCAGTTCTTTTCGAAACCGTTCGAGCTAGTGGGTTGGGATGGTATTATATCGCCTATTCGATTGCGGTTGTGCTCACTCGAATGATTGTCAGCCAAATTACTTCCCGCATACCTTCCGAAAAACTCCTCACCTGGCTCCTTTTAGGTTTTGGAATTACCCTAAGCCTGACTCTTCTGCCGGCGGGTCCTTTCACCGCAATTGTACTCGGCCTATTGATTGGCTTTACTTATGGGATCGCTTTCCCGGCAATGATCCCTATCGTAAGCAGCCATACCCACTTAGCTGAGCGAGGCACTGCTTTCGGACTTTTTACGCTAACCGTCGATATGGGAAGTGCTGTCGGCTCGATCTTATTGGGGGTTCTCATCAGCATTTGGGGCTTTCATTGGGTCTTTGGCGGAGCCGCTCTATTCCTCTTTGTGCAAGCATTCTTATATCATCGCTACCTTGCACCTCGATTAGCTGCAGCCCCAAAAGTATCGGAAGAAACAATCCCAGAAGTATAAATCGAAAAGAAAGAGCTCCGCTTTTGCGGGGCTCTTTTGCATGCCAATTTTTTTGCATCTATACTTTTCGTTTTTGTAAAATTTTTTTGCACTCGAATTTTCAAGATTCTAAAATACTTAGAAGAAGCCTTACCAGAAGGGCTTTTTTATTGAGAATTTTTTCTCATTCTTTATGGCATAACTATTGC
>JAGOZY010000238.1 GCA_018058445.1 Negativicutes bacterium
GAGAAACGGCTGAAGGTTTTTAAAAGAATATACATCCTGATTTCCTCCTGCTTGTAAAACCCAGACGAAAAAATTATCGGGTTCGTTATATTTAGATGATTTTTTCGTTATCCTTCTGTCGAATGGGGCTTCAAGCTATCTAACTGCTTTTCCATTTCTTTGACTCGTTTTAAGAGTTGAGGAAGTTGATGTGAAGCAGCTTCCTGCTTTAGCCACTCACGATGTGGTCGAGCAGGAAACCCAGACATAACGGAGTTTGATTCCACATTGCCTGTAATTCCAGTTCGTCCAGCAAATAAGCAATTATCACCAATCGTTAGGTGACCTTTAGTCGCTGATTGTCCGCCAAAAGTACAGTTATCACCAATAATTGTACTCCCAGACATTCCCGAAAAGGCAACAAACAAGCAGTTTTCACCGGTCTGAACATTATGGGCAAGATGAACCAGATTATCAAATTTAGTACCATTTCCAACAACGGTGTCCCCTAAGGTGCCACGGTCGATCGTAGCATTTGCCCCAACCTCAACATCATCACCTAAGATGACTTTGCCAATCTGCGGAACTTTTCGATGTTTTCCATTTACCAAAGTAAATCCAAATCCATCGGCGCCAATCACTGTACCCGGTTGAATAATACAGCGTTTGCCAATTAGACAATTTTCCCGTATGACGACCCCGGCGTAAATAATACAGCATTCGTCAATTTGGACATTATCGCCAATATAGACGTGAGGATAGATGATACTCTTAGCACCGATTTTTGCCTTGGGACCAATATAAGCGAGAGGCATAATTGTAGCAGTTGGATCAATCTCCGCCCCCTCGCAAACAATGGCACCTTGATGTACGCCTATTTCCCGAATAGGCTCTGGATGAAAAAGTGTGCTTAACTCTGTAAAAGCCGACCGTGGATTTTCAACCCGAATTAATGCAGCAGTCGTTTGAACTTTAGCATCAGAAGGAACTACAATTGCCGCTGCCTTAGCTAGGTGAAGATAATCTAAATAAGGGGCAACAGCGAAAGTAATCTCTCTAGGCCCAGCCTCTTGTAGGCCAGCCACTCCTTCGACCAGAGTTTCGCCATCTCCCTCAATTTGTCCACCGATAAGACGAGCGAGCTCTGTGACTGTATAAGTCATAAGAACTCTCCTTTTGATTTATTTTTTTGCTGGTGTTTCTGTTGGTTTTGTAGGATCTCCTGACGCTGGTGCAGTCTCCGTTTTACCACCTAGTTTAGTAATTACTTCCTCGGTAATATCAACACCACCGCTAACTACTTGATCTTTCATTAAAACAATGCCCAATTTTTTCTCTTGAGCCACTTGAGAAGAGGCTTGTTGTACACTCGTTTGGAATTCTCGTCCCACTTGCTGGCTAAAAGTTTGCATTTCTTTTTGAAATTCTTGTTGCTTTGTCATCATTTGCTCTGGTGATCCTTGAAAAGATTGAGCCTGCGCAATAAGTTCGTTCTTCTTCGCTTCAAGACGCGCTTGGAGTTCATGTCCCGTCTTTGATTCCTTGGCTACTCGTTCCATATCAACGATTCCATTTTTTTCTGAACTGGCACCACTACACCCGGCCAGCAGTAATGTAGATCCAATTAAAATAGCACCAATAATTTTTGTCCATTTGTTCATTTTGTTTTTCTCCTTCCGCCACGCGGCATATCTCTATTATTGTACAAAAAACTAGGAGTTTCTGCAATCTTTTCCCGATTCAAAAAGCCGGACCGTACATAACGATCCGGCTTTGAAAAGACTAATTATTTACCATTTATTTTTTTGACGACTTCTGCCGTAATGTCAGTTCCGCCAGTAAGAACTTGATTTTTATCCATCACAACCGACAGATTTTTTGAATCAGCTACGCTTTTTAAAGCTGCTTCTAGTTTCTTTGCCCAGTCGTTAGAAAGTTCCGTTTCTTTCGCTGCAAATCGCTCTTGAAGCTGTTGAAAGTATTCTTTTTTCTCGTTGTCATTCATATTGGCTGATTTACTATCAAAATCAGTCTGAAGCTGTGCGGCTTCTTTAGAGAGTTGTTCTTGGGCGGCTGCAAAGTCGGTAGATTGAGCACGAACAGCATTCATATCCACTACAGCAATTGAGCTTGAAGGAGCAGCTGACGCTTGTCCAGTAAAGCTGCTAACGCCTGTGAAAGCAATGCCAAGTACAAAAATCGCCGCAATCATCAGGGTAATTGTTTTTACATTTTTAGGATTTCGGAGCCACATCATCATAGGGAATCCCTCCATTTTCTTTTTCCGTGTTTCTTAGTTAAAAACTAAATCAGTATTCAACTATTTGCATTATAACCTTTGAAAAGTCGAATAGCAAATGAATTTTATGTGTCTTTTCTGTGTATCTCCTGAGAAATCCTTTAAAAATTTCCTCGAAGTCGAAGATAAAAAGTATCCTTGTCACCAACAATTTCACCAGAGAGAAATTCATGAAAACGATAACGAATACCTGCTTCATACCAATCTCCGTCAAAAGTGCTTTCAAGACGTATTGTCCATTGTTTGCCAATATGGTGCTCTAAGAGAGCAGAAGGTTTTGATTCGCTAAAGCTATGACGAACTCCAAGCCAAGTATTGCTTCCAAGCTGGCGGCTATACCCTATGCGAAAATCCCAGTAATCAATGTCCGTCGGCGACGCAAGCCCTTCGGCAAAAAGCTCTTGATTCTGCTTGATTCGATATCCAA
>JAGOZY010000024.1 GCA_018058445.1 Negativicutes bacterium
ATATTATAATGGTGTCAAATAAAATATTAATTATTTTTTATGCCCTGTAGGGCATGGGATAGGAATGGACGGGGGTTTGGATGGGGTTGGGTTAAATTAGGGCGTGGTGGGGCTGTGGGGATGGTTTGGGTAGAGGCGACTGGTAGACGGGTATGAGAGGGCTTTGAACAAAAGTAATTATTCTCCCGTTTCATTATCTTGTGCAAATATGGATAGTAAAACCATTAGTTGTAATTGCAACAACATTGGGGGCTTCGCCCCCAAAACCTTTACACCGAATCTCTGCTGAATCCGAAAAGTTACCGCAGGGAGTGACGGCTTTGAGGGAAGGTTAATTTGAAAGATGGTATCACTGGGATTGTTTTTTCATTTGCTCGTTGATTTTTTGGTACCTGTCAAGTGCTTCTTTCAATCGTTTTGTCTCTGGTGCGTTACGGCTGGTCTGGTAATTCTCGCCGTCCCACCAGTAATGACGATCGCCGGATAATATACTTGTTACTGAATCATACTTCCAATCCATATTTTCTGCTATTTCGTTTAATCTGTGCGAGTTCCAAACAATAGATACCCCTAATATTATTACCATCACGAATAAAGCATAAATGGGTATTTTATAAGAATCCACGCCACTAGCAGCGTCGGCAAGATTTTTTTTGATCTCAGTCTTAGTCTCGTCGTCTATTTTCATATAATTGGGAGAATCAACTACTCCTTTTAGACTGAAAGTTTCTTCTTTTAAGTTTTTAATTTCTTTTTTTAAAAACGTGATTTCGGTAAATAATGGACTTATGGCGGCACTTACGGCAGCCTGTATAAGTTCAGTTTGCTCAGTTTTATTGCTTTCTTTTTCTTCATATTTCTCGGTCATGAATCCCATATCAAAAGCCCTCCCTATCTTCCGTATCGTTTAATAACCTTTTGTTTTTCTATAACTTGCTGTTGTTCCACTTTTTGAGTTTGCTCTTTTATTTTTTCTTGGGCTTTATACTGTGTCAACGGCTCCAGCTCTCGTTCTATCTTCTCAATTACCTTTTCGGTACTTTCTTTTTCCGGCGCATGGTATCGGTCGTTGTTCTCAATTCGATTGCCGCGTTCCATTTTTTGAATCTGTTCAGTAAAATCTTTGCTCGATATTTTTTTTGCAAATTCTTTGGTTTGCTGTTCTAGTTTAGCCTTATTATCAGTAAAGACCACGGCCTTCTCTTTAGCGCGGCTAATATCGACATATAGCGCGTTTCGATCTTGCACCCTACCTTTGGTATTCATATCGGCGACAACCTTCTCCACAGTCATGCCCTGTGCCTTGTAATTGGTGACCGCATAGCCGTGATCGATGGAATTGTATTTATCAATATGAACTTCTCTCAACTTGCCTGTATCCAATCGTATAGTGAATACATTGTTTTCGATTTTCTCAATCGTTCCCATAGCTCCATTTTTGACTTCTAGCCGGTTATCGTTGGCCGTGAATATTATCCTATCCCCTGCGGCAAATTGCCGTTTCTCGGTGGTTTCCTTGTCACCGTCCCGGCTGGTAATTTTGTACTCTTGCCCTTGATCCAACTCGCCGCGCTTGATGTACTCGGCGCGAATAACATTGTTATAATTTTTCCGATCGGCATTTGTGCTAACTAATAGCAGATTTTTTTTATAGTCTGTCAATTTTTCCCCAGTCATTTCTACGGCCACGGCGGCAACTCGTTTTTTCTGATTAATTACTTCCCTGTAATTTCCTTCCTTTTCGAGCTTTTCAAACGTTTTTAGGTGATCGCCCTTAACGCTTTCCCTTACTGCCTCCAAAAGCTCAATATTCTTTTGACGGCGTATATCTTCTAAGTAGGCTGTCCCTGCTCCGGCCTCGATCATGGCGCGCATGGGTTCGCCAGCTCCGACTGGTGGTAGTTGCTGATAGTCCCCGCTAAATACCACTTGCGCCCCTCTAGCCTCTGCCGCCGACTGCACCTGCTCCATAAGTTTACTGTCCACTAGCCCGGCCTCATCAACTACCCATATTTCGCGCCCTTCGACTTTCTCCACTTTAGAGAAATCCCACTCTTGCTTGATACCTATTTGCTCACGTTGATTTTCATTTCCTAGTACTGGTATTGTCTCAATATTTTCGCCTTTCGCCGTTTGCTGATCCTCGCGATGAATCGGATCGGGCGCAACGTTGGGTTTATTTTTGTTGAATTTTCCTTTTTCAAGCTGATTCAAAAAACTATGTATCGTCCCGGAATTGATGCCAGATTCATTTTGGAGACCATCTGCAGCTTTACCAGTGAAGCAAGCACCACGAATGGTGATTCCCTCTTGTTCACATAGTTCGCGAATACTAGTCATGGTGTAGGTCTTGCCTGTCCCGGCTAATCCTTGGACGCACAAATATTTGTCTTGACTGGTCAGTACATGGTGAATGGCATTGGTCTGTTCTTGATTTGGAGTGAAAGATATATTTTGGGATTCTTTCTGATTTTTTAGTTTTTCAAAAGCTACGCCACTTTGCTCCTGGGTAAGGGAATTGACCTGCCCCTTACCTTCTTTCATGCGGTCGATGATAGCAGCCTCTCGCTTGATGTTAGCCTCTGTAGTGAGGTAAACGTCTTTGCTTTTTTCCTCGCCGTGTTCAATGCGGCCTAACTTCACGAGTCCGGCACGTTCCATTGCTCGCTCGGCCTCCTGCCGACCGATTCCTTCTAATACTCCTGCGCCCATGATACGCTGACGTATTTCCGGCACGGTGAAAGCAAATTTTTCATGGCTAATAATTTTGATCGCACTGGCGGTAATAGCATCTATTCTTTGCCGCCGCTCCCCGGCGTCCGCGCGGAGCATAAAAGCGTTTCGCTCTCGGTCGGCTTGGAGCTTTGCCAAACGACTGACTGCACTACCCGGCAAAAGCAAATGAGTTGCTTTCTCTGTCTCATCCAAACCGCGATCGGACAAGTTCGGCAAGCTATATCGTCCTTCAAGGGTTCTAAGCCTCTGTCCTTCGTCGCCTCTAATAATTCCAACACTGGGTTCAGTGGCAATACCTGCAATAAATTCTTCCCTGCCTCGCTCGTTGCTAGGTTCTTGATTTCCTTCATGTTCATTTTGTACCACCCTTTCTATTTTTATTTTTCCAGAATCGAATATCTCTTTTTTGATTTCCTCATAGCTGGTTTCTAGGTCGAAATCAACTTTCTTTTTCCTAGTTTTCATTGCCGCGTCTTGTGCGTCCTTGCTTGTAGTGCCACCTGTCTTACTCATGGTATTGAGTATCTCCTGCCGCCTAGTGCTATGCTCCATGATCGTCTCGCGGTCGAATCCTTTAAGCTCAAAAAATCCATGCTTATGATCTGTAATTTCTAGCACGTACCCTTCGCGTTGTAGTGCTTGGGCAAGGTTTTGCCGATAAATTAAACCTATTTCTTTTTGGTCGCTCATTATGTTTCTAAAATCAATTGAATATAATTTGCCGTTGTGAATTGTCATGTTTTCGATCACTACATGAGTATGTAAATCTAAATCATTGTTGCGGCTTGTGTAATGCTCAAATTCTGCCGCACATAAATTCCCGGTCTTTACTTCGTGCGTTTTGCCGTTCTCTGTTACTCTTGTTTTAATATAATTTTCTTCCATGTATTTTACGGATTGACTGATGGCCTCTTGGTGTAACTTTTGAATTATATCTCTCGTTTCTTTTGATTCTGCCATTGCTAGTGATACAGACTTTGGAGCAGAGAAGGAACAATCCATTGCTATACACTTTTCGCGTCCATTTTCAATAAGTTCTTTTCTTACAGCATCAAACTGTTCTTTAGTAACTTGACCCTCTAGCCCCATAGCTTTTGCAAGCGTCCCTTCCCACCTATCATGTGCGGTATTATCGCGAGTATAATATCCGTCCTTGGCAAAATAATCAATCGGCATTTTACTGCTGATTGTACTGCAAGACAACATTTTCTATCACCTACCCTTTGTTTCTTCTAACGCTTTATTCCATATATCCTTTGCTATTTCATTGTTTGCCGCCGATACTGCAAAATGGTATAAGAACCTAGTTTGAAAATGTAAAATGTTAGCTAACTTTAATTGTTCTTTTTCAAGCTGTTCAATTCGATTTTCAAGCGTTATTTCGTTTATATCGGCTCGTTCTCCTGTGAGACGTTCACGCACTAAGTCGGATAAACTGACACCTAATGTATTGGCCTCTTTCTTTAAAGCTAACTCTATTTTACTATCAATCCTTACATTGATATTCGCCAAATTTAAAACCACCTTCTGTTTTACGTCTATATCCTTATTATATATGAATTAGCATGCACTTGTAAAGCATCTTTGTTTTACATCGCGTTTTACGTTCTATGCCACGTATTTCCTCGCGTAAGCGGCAACCGATAGGTTGCAGTGGTGTGGTGATTGGAGCAATCGACGATGGAGCGTAGCGGAAGAGGAAGATTGCTCCAATCACCATGTCTAATAAGCATCTTTATTCAGCTGTGGTTATCGTTGGTTCTTCCTACTCTCTGTCGGTGGGTTCTCCGTGATTGTTTCCTCGATTCTTGGTGAGGTCGTCGGGGCTTGGTCTGTGGTATCGGTCGTGTTCTCTGTGGTGACTCTCTGCATGGGCTATGGCGGTCTTAGTGGCATAGGCTATCTATGGCGGTCTCGGTCGAATAAATACCTTGGCGCGGTCTTTGTGGTGACTCTGCGTGACTCTCGGCGCGAGACTCAGTGGCATGTTCTATGAGGCTATGATGGTCGCCACGGCTGTCTATGACGAGGCGGCGGTGGTCGTGGCGATTAACTCAACTATCGGTGGCAATCTCTACTCTATATAAGAAAAGAAAAGAGGAAAGATTTTTTCTTTTCTCTTTTCTTTTACTCTTGTATTTTAAAAAGTTCGGGCGTGGCAATTTTACCAGCTTCAAGTTGAGATTTTAGTTTTTCAAGGTTGGCAATATCGTAGCCAATGTCCTCTAAAAGTTTGAGAGTGTTGCGGGCATCTTCAAGTTGTTTCTTTAAGTTCTCAGGTTGTTCAATATCGTAATCCATCTTTTCTAATAACTCGACAATATCACGACTTTTGGCGGCGATTATTTTTGCGCGGAACTCCTCGATTTTTTTAAGTTCGGCTTTACTTAATTTCATTTTAAATTCCCCTTTTTAATTACGTTTTATTTTCATTGCATCACATAACGTCGCGGCTTTATCACTCAAATCTTGATAGTAACGGATTTGCGAATCCCTCCTATTATTTAATTAAATCTGGGGCCTGGTCTTTAATATTGTTCATGACGCTCTCCATTGGATTTTTTTTTGTTGCAGCGTTTGATTCGGCAGCAGTTTTTTGAGGTTGTAATTTCTGTAGTAGTTCGGCAACTTGTTGATTGTGTTGATCGTGAATCGCTTGTAATTTTTCTTGGTATTGTGCTTGAAGTTTATTAGTAAGTTTTTCGAGTGCAAGGTCACTTTGTTCTTTAGCTCGTTCAACGGCCACTTGATATTTTTCGGCTAGTCTTTCAGTTGCAGTTTCAGCCTGATCAATTTTCTTATTCAGATCAGTGAGTTGCTTATCGTGACCTTTTATTAATTCATTAATTTGTTTATCATTCACTCTATTTTGCTCAACTATTTCATTAGCAACTTGTGCTTTATATAAAGTAAATTCATTTTGCAATGTTCGATAGTCAACTTTGACCTGTTCGACTTGGTCTAGAGCCGCTTGATTTTTTGTGATAATACTAGATAACGCTTCATTCTTTTCCTTGTATTCGGCAATTAGTTGGGATTGTGTTAATGTTTGGGCTTCAGCTACCTTGATTGATTTTTCACTTTCAATCAGTGATTTTTGAGATTCTTTAAGTTGAGCCGTTAAGTCGGCTGTAGTTGATTTTAATGTTGTAATCTGCTCTTGCTGGCTTTGAATAACACCTTGCTGAGTTTCAAGACGTTGTGAATATTCTTTGCGAATGAAATCTTCAGTGTTGATATTCAACTCCAGAGCATTGAGGTAAATATCGTTCAACCGCTTAGTATGATCGGCAAACTCTTCAATTTCTTTAGCGCGTGAGGGAATAAGATTTCTAGCTTGTTGTAGCTCAAAGGCAGCAATCAGACCTTCCATGGCCTGATTTTGATTGGCAAATCCAAACTCACTGCTCAATGCCTTAAATCTTTCATTCGTGTCCTGAGTCATGCGGACGCTGACTGGCGCGGAAGTTATTTTTTCCTGTTTTTGAGTCTCCATCCATATATTCCTTCTTCCGTTTTGTAGTGTAATACCTTATATTACTCTTGTATTACTTTTAATTATAGACCTTTTTACAAAATTTATCAACATTTTTATATATATTTTGTAGTGTATTATATAGCAATACAAGTGTATTACATTGTATTGCTATTAATTAAAAAGCATACTTAAACATTCCTGTATTTATTTAGTATATATTTGTATTGTATTACATTGTGTTACAGATGTAATACGCACTTTCTGAGTGACCAGACTTCCTCCTATCGGCCTCAGCCGATGATCACGAGCGGACGCGAGCCGTCCCCCTGGACTGACTACCAACGATAAGAAAAACCCTCCAAACCACCACACCATCCCAAAACGGCAATTTCATTCCCTTTGATCGTAAAAAAACGAGCGAATTCCTTCCGTCGCGGGCAGAACGTGGAGAACGAACGGAAACCGCCCAACGCGTCCCACCCATCATCCCCATACCCATCTACCAGTCGCCTCTACCCAAACCATCCCCACAGCCCCACCACGCCCTAATTTAACCCAACCCCATCCAAACCCCCGTCCATTCCTATCCCATGCCCTACAGGGCATATTAGGGAGGGAGGTACGACCGACCGGAACGAGCAGCAACGAGTGCGTCTCCTGGTGAGGCCTATGAACGATAGGAATGACCATCAATCGAAACGGGAAGATCTTCTTTGTTAAAACCGTTCCCCGAGTCGACACCTACCTCACGCGGAAACAACCCATGGACGTAGCAGTCATCAACTCGCGCTCCACCTCACCGCTATACCCGTCTACCAGTCGCCCTTCTTAAAATCCTTTTTTAAAAATTTAAAAAAGGATTTTAAGTTTCACTTCAACCTCAAAAACGATGGTTTATGATAACTATTCTTTTTACATTTTAATACTCATAAAAAGCCTAATTCCTCTTATCAAAACTATTATCAAAAACAAATTAACACAAACCACCTTTTATGATAAGATTATCACAAGAGGTGGTTTATTTATGGGCATCAAGTATATATACGGTTACGCGAGAGTGAGTACCAGGGAGCAAGATCTGATCCGCCAGATGGATATGTTAGAAAAATACAACTGCACGGAGATATTGACTGAGAAAATGTCCGGTACTAAAACCAATAGACCAGAGCTGGTCCGCCTAAAGGACAAAATCAGACCTGGTGATACATTAATTGTAGAAAGTTTTTCAAGATTAGGTCGCAGCACTAAGGATCTCATGGAGTTGATGGAATACTTCGAGCATAAGGACGTAAAATTAATAAGCATTAAGGAAAACTTCGATACAACTACACCCCATGGAAAACTGATGCTCACCGTATTTCAAGCCTTCAGTCAATTCGAGCGGGATCTCATCGCCCAAAGAACAAATGAGGGACTAGCAAGCGCAAGAGCCAGAGGAAGAAAAGGTGGACGTCCACGAGTAAAAGATAAAAATATCGAGAAGGCATTGAAGTTATATAACTCAAAGGATTATAGTATTAGCGAAATCATGGAAATGTCGGGAGTAAGCCAGGCGACATTATATAGATATATAAAAACAACATCCAAACTATCAATTTCTAAATGATAGTTTGGATGTTGTTAATTATAGAGACGCAGACATTTTTTTAAAAAGACTGTCTCAATATTACTTGAGACAGTCTTTTTTCTCCTAAAATATCTTTTTCAGGAGATTTGGTGGGACAAGCGTTGCTCTCCACCAGTATATTTATATCCAAAACTGAACAATTTTATCCCTAAAAAAAGGAAAAGCCTACATAGACTTAGGTCTTGTAGGGGTTGACGGGACAGGATTATTCCCTCCGACAATTATAATATACCAAGTATCAAGCCCTTTGTCAACGGGTTTTCGTTATCTTTTCCTGTGTTTAGTGCAGGTTATTCAAGGTATAGCTTGGGTAAAATCGTATCGAGAGGGGAGAAAATATCTTTATCTCCAAGTTTAAGAACAAGAGCTGCTTCTATTTCCGGACGTATTACATCAGGTGTAGTACTTTTGTGTCTGGCCAAGTCTTCAATATGAGAAGTAAACCCGATATGTCGAGCCACAAAGATTGTGATAAAGTCCAGAATCTCATTACCGGCATGATTAATAAGACGTGCGCTGCAGTCTGCATCATTACAGCTCACACAGTACCCAATCTCTGACTTATCGATAAAGCGCACTTCATCAAAACTGTCTTCGAAAGCTTCGGCTGTAAAACGGTCGCTACCGTTAGAAATACTATGACTAAAAGCATTTCTGAAGTCATTGCGAGTCGAGAGGTCTATGTCTCCGTCATAACGCAGTTTTGCAAATCGATTATGGAATTGCGCTTTAGGATTTGTCGCAAGACTTGCTTGATGCTCCTTATAGGAAAGGTCTACGAGATAATAAACCATCCTATCGAGATGTTCACAGAAAATAGCATACGAATAGTCATTAGTATATTTACGAATGAGTTTATCTGAAAAAAATTGATTTTTAATAAAATGTCTGCCGGTTGCCTGAATAACAAAATCATTGTCGCGAATAATTTTAATAACATCGCTATAAAAAGCATGTAGCTTAT
>JAGOZY010000025.1 GCA_018058445.1 Negativicutes bacterium
GCCCCGCGTATCTGCTCCACCTTCAAGGCTAAAAGCTGTTGAATCGAAAAGCCTAAGTTGATGCCTAATCGAAAGATCAGATAATCTCGCTCACTTCGTCCTCGCAGGTGACTTTTCATTCGTTCTAAGGTTTCTCGACAGGTAATAGGCTCTACCGCTTTCACCGCACTCATTCCTTTCAAAACTGAGAATCTTCATAAAACTTGTCCAAAATCACGACATGAATATATCTCAAGATATTTATGTATAATTTGAAAGATCTCAAGATGTATGTCACTCTAGCGAAAACCGGATTTTTGTTATTTGAAAAATTTGATTTTTTTATAAAGAATGATGGAAAAAGTCATATAAATCAAGGCTTTCAAATATGTCATATATATCTTTTGTCTAGTCAAGCTATTTTTTGTTTATCTTTAAATATGTTGTTTTATTTAAAGCCTACTATTGAGTATCGCCATTTATCAGATATCCATTAAATGGCACAAAGTGATTCCTTCAAAGTGCAATTCTAGTGACTTATTGGGCTTATGAACAGGAAAAGACTGCTTTCGCAGTCTTTTGGATTCTTATAATTTTTTTAGAATTTAACCTGTTTTATTCTTCAAATTTTATTTCATTCGCTAACTTGTTGGCTGGAGAAAGTAATTAAAAGGTTCGTCTTGCTGTTTAAAAATTTACATGAAAATAAAAAGCACCTCTTCTCCACTTCGATGGAAAAGAGGCGCTTAGATTTTGAAATTTACTATTGCACTTGTGGACCTGCTTCTACGATTTCCGAGGGAATTTGGCTAAATTTAGAGAAGTTTTTGATAAAACTTTGAGCTAGTTCAGAGGCTGCCCGATCGTACTCCTCTTTATTTTCCCAATTACTGCGCGGATCAAGCAACTCTGGTGGAACTTGAAGGCAGTTTTGTGGGACTTCAAAATTAAATATCGGGTCGGTTTTGTATTCTACTTGCTTAAGCTCGCCACTTAATGCAGCATTGATGATTGACCGAGTATGTTCGATACTAATTCGATTTCCAACACCATAGGGACCACCTTGCCAGCCAGTATTTACAAGGTAAATATCAACTTCATGGTCAACCATTTTCTCAGCAAGCATTTCTGCATATGTTAATGGATGAAGGGGCAGAAAAGGGGCTCCGAAGCACGTAGAAAAAGTTCCTTCGGGCTTTGTAATTCCGCGCTCTGTTCCGGCAAGTTTGCTTGTATATCCAGATAGAAAATGATACATCGCCTGTTTTTCAGTTAGTTTAGCAACCGGCGGAAGAACACCAAAAGCATCAGCGGTTAGAAAAATAATGGTGGACGGATGTCCTCCGATGCTTGGCTGAATGGCTCCTGGAATAAAATCAAGTGGATAAGCAGCTCGAGTATTTTCAGTATATTTTTCGCTGTCGAAGTCTGGAGTACGACAATCGGATTTTATCTCTACATTTTCTACTACGGTTCCAAAGCGAATCGCATCCCAAATTTGGGGCTCACTCTTTTGCGAAAGGCGGATACATTTTGCGTAGCAACCACCCTCAAAATTGAAGACTCCTTGATCGGACCAGCCGTGCTCATCATCACCAATAAGCCCTCGATCAGGATTGGCTGATAGTGTGGTCTTTCCAGTACCCGAAAGTCCAAAAAAGAGTGCGGTTCGTCCGTCACTTCCTAAATTTGCCGAACAGTGCATCGGGAAAATTCCTTTTTTGGGGAGCAAATAGTTAAGTACACTAAAAATTGATTTTTTCATTTCTCCGGCATAGTGGGTGCCGCCAATAATAATTTTTTTGTCTGCTAAATTCAAAATAATAAAAGCTTCCGAAGGGGTCTGGTCAATCTCTGGATTTGCTTTGAAACCAGGCGCACAGATCACTGTAAATTCCGGCTCATGGGTTTCGAGTTCGCCTTCGATCGGGCGAATGAATAGATTGCGGACGAATAAATTTTGCCAAGCAAATTCATTCACAACTCGAATCGGCATCCGATGTTTCGAATCCGCACCAACAAAACCGTCAAAAATGAAAACTTCTCGCTCTTGAAGATAAGCGGTCAGTTTACAATACAAACGGTCATACTGCTCGGAAGAGATCGCCTGATTTGATGTCCAATAAATATCCTCGTGAACCTCTGGAGAGTCCACAATAAAACGATCACCTGGTGATCGGCCTGTATAAATACCAGTTTGAACACTAAATGCGCCCGTCGAGGTTAATTCACCTTCATTTCGTTCCAGCGCTTTCTCCACTAATTGTACTCCGGATAAATTGTGATATACTTCTTTGACATTATGAATGCCTAGCTTTTTTAAAGAATCCATCTTATTTTTCTCCTTATCAGATAGATTTAGTATACGTCCAAATATATTGTATACACTAATTAGCTTCTTTAAAATATCATTCTCTGAATTAGAAAGTCAACAAAAATATTTTAAAATAGCTATTTTAGTTTATCACTTTCTTACTCATTCATTGCTTATGTATGTCGTATTACTTTGAATTTTTTATTTGGTTATAAATTTTCTAAAATAAAGGCTGCCTTAAAATAAGTCCTAGAATGAAACTTGAGTCTGCTATTTTAACAATCTGGACGCTAAAAACTAGTCTCATTCTATTTCTTTACGAGATCATATCTAAAACCCTAATAAATTGAAGGAATTTTCTTTCTTTTTGGCGAATATAGATAAAGGGTTTATCCTTGATTTTAATGATATGGGAGGGTTTTCTGATGACATCGCACCTTACTTTGCGTCAAGTTGTCAATGAGCAAATTCTCCAAGATATACAAGATAAATTCTCTTTTGCAACCGGATTAGGTGCTGTTATCGTTGATGTCGAAGGGACCCCGATCACTAGGCCTAGCCGTTTTTCCAGCTTTTGTTTATGGCTTAGGGAGCACCCAGAAGGTCTTCGGCGATGCATTGCCTGCGATGATATCGGTGGAAGGACCGCAATGGGGCAACAGGAACCTTATATCTATCTTTGCCATAGCGGTTTGACTGACTTGGCTGTCCCAATTATTGTTAACAATAAATATATTGGAGCTTTTCTAGCCGGACAAGTCATCCGGGAAGATCATGTCGATCAAACAGTCGAGCATATTACAACTCGCTTGCATGATTTAAACTTAGATCCTGAAATGATCCGAACTCTTCTGAAAGATGTTGAAGTTCTACCGTACTCACGTATTAAAGCAGCAGCTGAATTGATTTATATTATTTCGAATTATATTGTCAGTATGGGTCTGGTAAATACGATGCAATCGCAGCTTATGCGTGAGCTTGAAATTAAGACAAATATGGAAAGTCTATTGCAGCAGATGGAGCTTAAAGCTCTCCAGTCACAAGTCAATCCACACTTTCTGTTTAACACGCTGAATGTAATCGCCCGACTCGCTTTGATGGAAAATGCACCTAAGACAGAAGAGGTTGCGTATGCGCTCTCTGATTTACTACGAAATAATTTACGCGAAATTAATCAGTTAAATCCTCTGCACCAGGAAGTTAAAGCGATTCAAAGTTATCTCTTGATTCAACAGGTGCGCTTTGGCAGTCGACTTCAAGCAGAGTTTAATATCCCAGATCAACTGGCGGACCAGCTTTTACCACTGATGACTCTACAGCCGCTTGTTGAGAATGCGATTATCCACGGTATTGAGCATAAAACAGAAGGTGGA
The DNA here is from genome assembly GCA_018058445.1 of Negativicutes bacterium. GTDB lineage: Bacteria > Bacillota > Negativicutes > JAGOZY01 > JAGOZY01 > JAGOZY01. Next base: position 3,667 of record JAGOZY010000025.1, read on the forward strand.
AAAATTCGAATTGAAGCAAAAGAAAGTGGCGGCGATCTTCATATCCTAATTTCGGATACAGGAATCGGAATTTCGCCGGAAAAACTAGCGACTCTTCTTTTTCCAGATCCCCAGAAACGAATTCTACAAGGCCAAACCAACGGTCTCGGGGTCAATAATGTTCACAAACGAATTCAGCATCAGTTCGGTAAGGACTATGGGCTTTCTTTCCAAAGCAAATTGCATTATGGTACCACTGTAACCATTAAATTGCCGCTGCTTGAAAGTTTTACAGAAGGAGAAACAGTTCATTATGCTTAGATTGCTCATTGTTGATGACGAACATATTGAGTTAGAGGCGATCCAGTTTTTGCTAACTAAGCATCGGCCTGATATCTATTCTGTGGAAACAGCAAGAAATGGCCTTGAGGCTTATCAAAAAATGTGTTCTTTTCTTCCGCAAATTATACTCATGGATATTCGAATGCCTCATTGGGATGGTATTAAATCAGCAATCGAAATCCGAAAAAAATTCCCCGATGTTCAGCTTATTTTCATCACTGCTTTTGACGAATTTAATTATGCGCAGCAAGCAGTTCGATTGGGTGCTTCTGAATATCTTTTAAAGCCAGTTCGTCCTTCTGATCTTTTACAGATCCTTGATAAAATTGCGCAAAAACTAACAGTTCAGGCGCTTGATTGTCTCCCTCTTAGGGATGTGATGCCCGCCGCTCCTTCACATTATCAAGATGATCTGATTCAGAAAGCTTGCTATTTTATCGAGAGTAATTTTAATCAGAAACTTTCTCTCACTGAAGTCGCAGAAACTCTCCATTTAAGTACTCCTTATTTTTCAAAACTTTTTAAACGGAAAACCGGACTTAATTTCGTAAATTATCTTTTAAAAATTCGTATGGATAAAGCTTGTGAGCTTCTTCAGACAACTTATACACCGATTCAAACGATTGCCAAAGAAGTGGGCTATTCTGATGTCAGCCATTTTACTCGTCTTTTTCACAAAGAAACCGGATATACCCCCAAGCAATATCGAACGTTAAAGCACCAAATTGTGTGATGCGACGATCATCTGCATCGGAAAAATAGAAAAGTCCCCTTTGTATCTTTGAGACAAAGGGGACTTTTCTATCGCTTAACTTATTTAGCTTTCATCGAAATCGCTCAGCCTTGCTGCATACTTCGCTGCATGATGGACGCTTTTAAGCATCGTCAGATACAAAATCGCTCCCGATCCTTCGCCCAGAGACATCTGCCCTTGCACGACGACTTCCTCTGGCAACATCCCCATTGCGCGAAGTGCTACTTGCATTCCTGGCTCACGTGAGAGATGGGAAGGAATTGCAAAATCAATCACATTCGGATCTTCTTGGAAGGCACTTAAACAAGCGACTACACTAATCAAGCCGTCCAGCATAAAAGGGATCTTTAGAGCAGCTGCTTCTTTCATTCCCGCCATCAGCCCAACTAAATCGTAACCACCAACGGTTTGTAAAATTTCTCGAGTGTTTGTGAACTTGTTTTTATGAATCTCTAGCATCGTTTGGATAATTTCTCGTTTTTTTTGAAGAATGTGGCTATCACTCTCAGCAGAGGCGCCAAGACCTACTACATTCGCAGGTTCTTCTCCTGTTAGTGCACACAAAACTGCTGCTGAGGTCGTTGTATTACCGATTCCCATTTCGCCAAAAGAGAGCAGATTCACTTGATTTTCTTGCACAACTTTCCTGACCCACTGGCTGGAGAAGTCTACGATGCTTTGATACTCATCGTCAGTCATCGCCGGCTCATGCAATATATGCCTTGTACCTCGGCGAACTTTGCCATTCATCCCAATCGCGCCTTCACAATCAATCCCGACATCTGCCACTTGATAAGGGACGCCAATCACCTCACAGAGTTTACAAATCGTTGAGCCACCGGCAACCATGTTGCGTGATTGTAGTGTGGTAATTGTTTGTGGATACACGGCTATTGCAGAGGCTGCAATACCGTTATCAGCGCTATAAATCAGGTGAAAGGGTTTCATTTCTTCTCTCGGATCATCCCAATGAGAGAGAATTTTAACTAAGTGTTTTTCCAGAAGCCCTAAACTGCCTGGTGGCTTTGCCATGGTATCTAGCAAATCTTGAGCTTTCTTTAACCTGTCATCCATCATAGCTTACTCCTTCTGTCGCTCTGGATAAATCGATTTGCCAACAGTCTTTTTTTCGTTTGAGCCGAATAAATTCTCCACAGGCTAAAGACCATTCTTTCTTATTAACTACGCCAAGAGCCGTCAATAGCATCCGCAGATATCCTTCGTGGGACACCCATAGCCAATGCTGACCTTCGGGAATATTTTGAAGGATTTCCACTCCTAGCTCTACTCGTTTTTGAATCTGTTTCCAGTTTTCCCCTTGTGGGAAAGCTATTTTTTCTGGGTGTTCATAAAAATCCATCATCGCACCAGGCCATTTCAAGTCGATTTCATCAAAAGTCAGACCTTCCCACTTGCCAAGATCGAATTCACGGAGAAATTCTTTTGTCTCAACCTTCTTTTCAAAAACTTTTCCGATATATTGGGCAGTTTGAACAGCCCTCACAACATCACTGCTCCAAATGCAATCAATTGGAAGGTCTTGTATTTTTTTTGTTAGTTCCTTGGCTTCTTGAACGCCTCTAGAGTTTAATGGTTCTGGACAAAGTCCTTGGTAATAAACACCATTCCAGTCCGTTCGACCATGACGAACAAATATGATCTCCATCTTTTAAACTCCTCTTAAAAAGCAAAGCATAAAAGGACTGTCACTTCGCTTAATTCCACCATTGCTCCATACACATCACCAGTCAGACCACCAATCTTCTTTTGAACATAAGAAGCGAATAAAGTAATCGTGAATAGCGTGATCCCAGCAACGAGAAGTAGTTTAAAATTGACCAGGGACAGCGCTAGCCCCATCAATAGGAGTCCAATCATTAGCGTAATACGTCCTTGTCCTATAGTGAATCCGTATCCCAATCCTTCCTTACGACAGTAAGGAAAGCACGTCACTCCCAAAACCGCTGCTGTACGACCAATAATCGGCATCGCGAATAAAATCTCTGGCAATCGAATGGAAGGAGCAGAACTCAAAAAAGCATATTTCAGTAACAAAATCACACAAAAAGCAGTCACGCCGTTTGCACCAACATGACTATCTTTCATGATTTCAAGCATTCTTTCCCGGGTTCGACCTGAAAAAATCGCATCCATCGTGTCCATTAAACCGTCGGTGTGGATTCCACCTGTAATCATGATGCTTAAAATAATAAAAAGAGCTCCAATCAACGGTGCAGGTGGTGCTCCGTTCCAGTAGCTGTTGGCAGCTAGCATAACTCCCATATAGATAAGGCCGAGTACTGCGCCGACTAAAGGAAAAAATTTCACACTACGGGCAAAAGCTGAATTTGACCAGTCAGACTGTTCGACGATATGGATACGAGTGAGAAATTGTAAGGCTGTGACAAAATCGCGCGCATAACCCATACAAATTTCTCCTCTCTAATCTTAAATTGCTTCGTGTAGAAGCTCCATTAATTCTCCTAATGTAGCCTGACGTGGACTTGTCATTCCACAAATATCATGAGCTGCGTGTTCGGCTAAAATCGGAATATCTTCCTGCCGAAATCCATTCAGCTCCCGAAGCCCACTCGGTATTCCAAGTGATTTTGCAAAATCCCGAAGAAAAGGGGGAACCTGAATGCCAGAGGAAACGCCAAGTTCTAAGGCCAGTCGCTCAAATTTTTCTGGTGCTGCTGGCTGGCAAAAAGAAACGATGGTCGGGAGTAGCACTGCGTTACAAATACCATGGGGTAAATTGTAAAATCCCCCTAGCTGATGCGCTAACGCATGTACATATCCCAATCCGGCATTATTAAAGGCAACACCGGCCATAAAGGCAGCATAGGCCATCTTCTCGCGGACTTGCGCATCTGGCTTTCCATGAACAGCAGCAGGCAAATTTTCCTTAATTAGCCGAATCGCTTCGAGTGACCAGCTTTCTGTCAGATTGTTTGACTGAGTGGATAAAAAAGACTCAATGGCATGAGTCATCGCATCCAGTCCAGTTGCCGCAGTTAGCAATGGAGGAAGATTCATCATGAGGGCGGCATCATTAACTGACAGAATCGGGGTTAACCGCCAATCAGAGATTGCCATTTTCACTTTGCGTTCTTCATCGGTGATGATGCAAAATTTCGTGACTTCGCTTCCTGTCCCAGCGGTTGTGTTCACTGTAATTAGAGGAGCGGTCGAATTTTTCAAACGGTCATTACCTTCATAGTCTTTAATGCTCCCTGGGTGAGTCGCCATAAGAGCAATCCCTTTTGCGCAGTCATGAGCAGAGCCACCGCCAAAGGAGATGATCAAGGAGCAGCCGTTGCTTTGATAGACTTGTAGACCTTGTTCTACATTACGTGCCGTTGGATTTGGCTGGACTTGGTCGTAAAGTACGTAGAACACTTTTGCCTGATCAAGCATGGTAAATAAGGATTTGATTAATCCTGACTCGACCAAGAAAGTATCTGTCACAATTAGCGTTTTTTGCACTTTAAGGGCGCGAATAATTTCCAGCGCATCTTCTAAGCAGCCAAAACCCAATAAATTATTGGGGCTAATGACATAAGATACTGTTTTTTTCGTCATTTATATCGCCCCTTTCTGACTTTTATCAGCTCCATATTTTCAAAATAATCGCTGTCAATATCGCAATCGTACAAGCTGGTGGATCAATATAGGTATCTTTACTGTTAATCACTTTGCAAAAGAAATCCCATAAGAAAATCGCGATGACTCCAACTAGCATTCCAATCCAGACACTGCCGCTCATCATTCCGGCAAGTGCTGCAGTCAAAGCGACTGGATGAGTCACTGGTCCAGCACCACAAATTTGAATAACAATCAATGATACCGCCGCTACGCCAAAACATAGAGCTGGATTTTTCGTCACAA
>JAGOZY010000239.1 GCA_018058445.1 Negativicutes bacterium
TCCTGTGCTGGTGTTTGGATTTCAGTGACCCCATGCATATAGCTTTTTTCTGGATTTTTGAGAACTTTTTTGGCATACCAGAGCACGTAAGCCATTCCGGTGCTGAGTAAGACGACATAGATTGCGATCCGGTACTCCCAGCCAGAAAAAAGTGGAAGATCCGCAAGGCCCTGTGAAACCCCGACCGAGAACGGATTTAAAATTCCAGCAGTGAATCCGGCAGCAGCGCCTAAGCTTACCATCGCAGTTCCAGTGAGGCGATCAAAGCCAAGTCGTTGCGCGACCGCAACACCAATTGGAACGAAAATAATTGTCTCCTCGGACATTCCAAACATAAAACCACAAACAGAGAAAAGCAGCATCGATGCAGGAATTAAGAGGTGACCGCGGCCTCCGAAAAAGCGAATGGCTTTAAAAACACTGGCATTGATTGCACCGGTAACTTCGATTACTCGAAAAGATGCGGCAATTAAGAATAGAAAACCAATGATTTCTGATGCGGCTTGAAATCCTTTGGGGAAAGCTTTTAGAACATCCATCAAGCCAACTCGATAAGCATCGATATATTTAAACGATGAAGGGTCGACGATCATCCGACCTGTTGCGGCATGCTTGACCTTTTCATAAGAACCACCTGGGAGTACCCAAGTCGCTAGAGCTGCCAGTAAAATACAAGTAAAAATAATGACGTAGGTATGGGGGATTTTAATGGGTTTGTTCATATTTGGATCGATCATTCCTATCATTCCACCTTTCAAAATAGTTATAAAACAAGGAGTGAGTTGTTCCAGCTACTATTGAAATTTTCAGAGTAACCTTCACAAGAGTAAGGAGTTACTAGGTTTTAAGTAGATGTATCGTAACACAAAAAAGGCTTCTTGCATATGCAAGAAGCCTTTTTTTACAGCAACTACTTCGCTGCTTCGTTTACTTTTTTCGCTAAGCGGGATTTTTTTCGGGCAACGGCATTTTTATGAATGATGCCTTTGCGAGCTGCCGTATCCAATTTCTTAGTGGCATCCGTGAAGAGGGCTGTAGCTTCTTCAGCTTTCCCTGCTTGCGCGGCTTCAGCCACTTTACGATTTGCGGTTTTTACGGCGGACTTAGTAGCGAAGTTCTGCGCCCGCACTGCAGCGTCCTTTTTCATGCTTTTAATTGAGGACTTAATTTGCGGCACTGATAGTCACCTCCTTGCGAATTGGCTCATACATTTGAGCTGTACCTGAATAATATATCACGGACCGAAACGGTTTGCAAGAGAGAATCTGAGAGCAATTTATCAAATCATTGAAATTCTGGTCATAAGAGTCAAAAAAATGGTATAATACTTCGGATACCGACCAATGATCAACTTTGATTTTTGCTTGGAAATAGTGAAGCGATCAAATAGAAGAAGAACAAGCTTCTAGTTTAAACTTTTCGCAGACTAATGAGGGTAGTGGAAATTACCTAGTCAACTATCACTAAACAAATAAATTGTCTAAGATGGAAAGGAACGAAAGCTAGGGATGAATCAGAAAAACATTCGAAACTTTTCAATTATCGCTCATATTGACCATGGTAAGTCGACACTTGCTGATCGATTGATCGAAACCACCGGTGCTTTGAGCTCACGGGAAATGGAGAGTCAAGTTCTTGACAACATGGATATCGAAAGAGAACGAGGCATTACGATCAAAGCGCAGTCCGTACAGCTAGGCTATCAAGCAAAAGACGGCGATACGTATATGTTGAACTTGATTGATACCCCTGGACATGTTGATTTTACCTACGAAGTTTCCCGCAGCCTTGCAGCATGCGAAGGAGCTTTATTAGTTGTTGATGCGACCCAAGGCATTGAGGCTCAGACACTAGCGAACGTCTACCTAGCCCTTGAAAACAATTTGGAAATTATTCCAGTCATTAATAAAGTGGACCTTCCGAGTGCCGATCCGGAGCGAGTCAAGCAAGAAATTCAAGATGTCATCGGTATCGATGCTTCGGAAGCTGTGCTGACTAGCGCCAAGACCGGTATCGGTATCGAAGAAGTACTTGAAGCCATCGTTCAGCGGATTCCACCACCTCAAGGCGATCGAGAAAAGCCGCTCCAAGCACTTATTTATGATTCTCATTTTGATGCTTATAAAGGAATTATTTCCTATGTCCGAGTTATGGAAGGCAAAGTTGAGATGGGCATGAAAATCCGTATGATGGTCACACAAAAAGAATTTGAAGTGACTGAAGTCGGAGTATTTGCACCGAAAATGACTTCAACTGGTTTGCTAGATGTCGGGCAAGTTGGCTATGTGGTTGCTGCGATTAAGGATGTAAAAGACTGCCGGGTTGGCGATACCATCACAGAGGCGAACCGTCCCGCGGACAAAGCCCTCCCTGGCTATAGAGGAATTACCCCAATGGTCTACTGCGGTCTCTATCCGGTGGATAGTGCGGACTATGGCGATCTGCGTGAAGCCCTTGAAAAACTTCAATTAAACGACGCAGCATTAGTTTTCGAGCCAGAAACATCCGTTGCGCTAGGATTTGGATTCCGTTGCGGGTTCTTGGGACTTCTTCATATGGAAGTCGTTCAAGAACGATTGGAACGGGAATACAATATCGGATTAATCACCACGGCGCCAAACGTTATG
>JAGOZY010000026.1 GCA_018058445.1 Negativicutes bacterium
CAGCATAACTGATCATATCGAGTCCGGCCCCGCCATATTTTTTAGGGAATGGAATGCCCATCATGCCGAGTTTACCTAGTTTTTTAATTGCGTCTTCCGGAAATTTACTTTCCTTATCCAGCATAAATGCAATAGGTTTGACCTCAGTTTCAGCGAACTCCCGAATTTTTGTCCGTAGGTCCTCGTGTTCTTTAGTTGTCATAAAAAACATATAGATTACCTCCCTTTCTTACTTTCAGTTGGACTTTGATCTCCCCAAAACAGCCCGGAATCTGAGTTATCATAAGGTACGAATTCGGCCCCCTCCCTCTCACGGTAATCAATTTCTCTCTAGATTATTTTCTATTACTGAACTTCTTGTGATATAGTTGCAATTCAGTAATTACAATATTTTTTATATTAGATAATTTCAGTCTACTTTCCCTTTAAAAAAAACCGTTGCCTGAAAGACCATGCGTAATTTAATAAAAGCATGGTCTTTAATCACAACCGAATATTACTTTATGCAAGCTTAGTTCACGCAACTTGCCATCTAAAATTTCTTGAATTTCTTTTAATTGCTTATGAACCATACAGCTCGATCCATATTTCCGTTGCCACTCGCACTCGAAATCTGGCTCTAAGCAAGAGCCAACTAACCGATCAACATCCATCGTTTCAATAAAATCATATAAAGTTACTTTCTTTAAATCTGTCGACAAGCGAAAGCCACCCTCAGCACCTCTTTGCGTTTCGACAAATCCTGCTCGCTCAAGTCTTTTAAGAATTTTATAAGTAAATGGCTTCGGGAGCAATTCTTGTTGGCAAAGGTCATCTGCTGTCATTTTTTTCCCACTAGAAAGCCCACGTAAAACCCGCAAAGTGTAATCTGTCTCGCGTGAAATTAGCAAAATCCCTCACTCCCTTCAATAAATTGTCCTCTTTTTTTCAATTTTCGCTCTTCTATGGTTTAAATATACCATAATGAATTAATTCTATCTACTTCTTTACTAAGAATAATGAACCGCTAATTTTATTGCAAGTTCAAAAGAACAGATTTCATCCGAACTTACCCTCTATTTTTTATCTTTTGAGACTTAGTTTACTGAAATAGTAACGATCAAAGAAAAACCAGCACAACTATTGCGCTGGTTTTTCTTATTATTTCATTGTCAGATATTCAACTGCCGCTAGTGCTGCGATATTTCCTTCGCCAACTGCACGAGGAATTTGCCAAGGCTTTCCTGTACAATCGCCAGCCGCAAACACACCGGGCAGATTTGTCCGTTGTTGTTCATCGGTAAGAATGGCACCTTTTTCGGTTTCTAGTCCGTGTACGAGTGCATCAAGCCTAGTAGCTTGGCGGAGAATAAAGACTCCACTTACAGCGATTTCTTGATCATTACTTAGCACGACTTTTTCAACGAGGTCGCTGCCATAAATAATTTTCGGCATGTTAGCACGCTCATGAACTTTAATATTCCCTGCCTTGAATTCGTGCTCGACTGGGAGTAGTGGAAAATAGTGAACCGTTTGACAAACTTCGGCTAAAAACTCCGCTTCATGGGGAGCTTCCGGCTCTAAGCCAAAAACCGCTACTTCCTGCCCTTTATACATCATCGCATCGCAAGTTGCGCAGTAGCTCACACCCCGTCCGAGAAACTCTTCTTCCCCTTCGTAAAGCTTGGCAGGGGCAATTCCGGTAGCAATAATAACTGCGCCAACCGTGATGAAATTTCCTTGCATCGTGGAGATTGTCAGCGAGTCGCCTGGATAGACGGCTTGTACTTTTTCACGGAGTATTTCCGTTCCTAGCTCTTCTGCTTGGCGAACGAAGACATCCATCATTTCTTTGCCGCTAACGTTTGGCATTCCCGGATAGTTTGCAACTAAATGGGATTTTTGCAATTTATCGCTAAATCCATAAGGTTCAAAAAGAACAACTTTTTTATTTCGTACTCGTGCAGTCATTGCCGCCGCAAGCCCGGCTGGGCCGCCGCCGATAATTCCGATATCATATTGATTGCTCATTACTATTTCCTCCGTACTTTAATGCTACTTTCATTATACCGATGAAAGGCAAATAAATAAACAACCAATTCACTCGGATTTCCTTGACGATCATTTTGCTCTTAGGCTATACTAGGAGAATATCCACTAAAAGGGAGTAGCCTTTCGGGGCGGGTCAACATACTGGCGAAAGCCTGGCCCGACCGTCGATCTTAACGAATCGATAGGCGAGACTTTTGGCAGGCTTTTTTTAGCTTGCCTGAAGTCTCTTTTTTTATGTCATAATAGAAAGGATGAATTAATTTGGATAGTTTTCTCACCTCAACTTTTGCTGTGTTAATTGCCGAAATGGGAGATAAGACTCAACTTTTGGGTATGGCCTTTGCCACTGTTTTTCCTTGGCGGAGTGTACTTGCAGGGGTTTTTGTCGCAACGGTTGCCAATCATTGGTTTGCCGTATTGGCTGGATCTTTATTAACTGGATGGCTGACTCCAGAGCTCTTGCAACTCGGTTCTGCTTTTCTTTTCATCTTTTTCGGTCTTTGGACGCTTTGGGGCGATACGCTGGATAACAATGCCTTAGCGAAATCTTCTCGCAGTCCTTTTTGGACCGTGGCAATTGCTTTCTTCTTTGCTGAGATGGGGGACAAAACACAAATTCTTACTCTAGTCCTGGCAGCAGAACATCAGGCCTTTTTCCCAGTTTGGGCTGGAAGTACGACCGGAATGATGCTTTCCAACGGTTTTGGAATATGGATCGGAGTCGTGCTCGGCAAGCGAATTCCAGCGCGGACTGTTCAGTGGTGTTCCGCTCTGCTCTTCATCGGCTTTGGTGTATTTACTCTGTGGGAACGACTGCCCCAAAGCTATATCACGTCACTTTCAGTCACTGGTTTTATCGCGTTTCTCACTCTTGCGATCTTTATCGCTTGGCGAGAAGGTCAGAAAAAATCTCTTCATGCGGCTGACTATATTTCCTGCCCGATTGATACAGAGGAAGAAGTTTCTGAGGAACATCTCCCGATCCCTACTGAGGTAAATAATAACTAAAAAGAGGTAAAGTATATGCGCTTAACTCGCCAGAAAGCTGTTACTATCAAGCAAGCTCTGAAGGAGTGGGAAAAAGACAACATTCTCACATCAGAAGAACGCCAACGACTCGAAGAGCATCTTGAGATTATCCCTTTCGATTGGAAGCGACTCGCTCGTTATTCTTTTTGGATTGCTTTAGCTTGCATTATCATTTCTGTGGCTTCCATCCTAGTAGACGAAGAACTTATCGAATGGCTACTTAAGATTTTTGACTTATCGGCTGCTCTTCGTGCACTCGTTAGTGGAGCCATTGCTGGATTCTTTTATTATAAAACTTATCAGAGACGAAAACGCTTTCCCGAAAAAACTTTTAGCAATGAAGCTTGGGCATTTCTCGGGGTTCTTTTCACTGCTCTTTCAATCAGTCAAATCGGAATCTGGCTTGATACCGGGAGCGGGCATTTTTCTCTGCTTCTCTTATTAGCAGCGGTAACTTATGCGTTTCTTGGTTATCGTCTTGCTTCTCCTCTGATCTGGCTCTTTGCTCTTCTGTCCTTAGGTAGCTGGTTTGGAGCTGAGACCGGATATCTGTCTGGCTGGGGAGCTTATTACTTCGGTATGAATTACCCATTACGCTTTGTGTTATTTGGTACTATTCTGACTGGAGCTACTTATCTCTTTCGAAATACGGCCAGCTTCAGACCTCTTTATTCAACCACTTTAAAAACCGGACTCTTCTATCTTTTTATGGCTCTTTGGATACTTTCAATTTTTGGCAATTACGATATGAATTCATGGCAAAGAGTTAAACAAATTGAGCTTGCCCATTGGGGCCTACTCTTTGGATTAGTAGCCGCAGGATCCATTTGGCATGGACTTAAATGCGACAATAATATTACTCGGAGTTTCGGTCTCACTTTTTTGGGAATTAATCTTTATACTCGTTTTTTCGAATACTTCTGGGACAGTGTTCATAAAGCAATCTTCTTTGCGATTTTAGGACTCAGTTTTTGGCTAATAGGTCAACGAGCAGAACGCATCTGGAATTGGATGAAAAGTGACTTGGATAACTAAAAAAAGCACCTCAATTGAGGTGCTTTTTCTATTCGTCCAAGGTTGCTGCTTGGGCTGCTGCCCAGCCTGTTGAGAAAGCAGCTTGCAAGTTATAGCCACCTGTCCAGCCGTCTAAATTTAGTAACTCTCCTACCAGAAAAAGTCCAGGGACTTTCTTGGACTCTAAAGTCTTTGGATGAACTTCTTTTAGATCAACGCCACCAGCTGTCACAATCGCTTCGGCGACTGGACGAGCACTAATAACCGTCATTTCCAATCCTTTGAGCAAGTTGAGTAAGCGAATACGTTCTTCTTTTTTGATTTGATGGACAGGTTTATCGCCGTCAATGCCAGCGAGCCGTAACATCACAGGAATCATTTTTTGCGGTAGAAGCTCGTCGAGACTGTTCGCCGCTTTCTTTCGAGAAAGCTTTTCAAAGTCTCTTTGGATTCGGGCATCGAGCTGTTCTATCGTTAAGGCAGGCTTTAAATCAATTTTTGCGGTAAGTAGCTGCCCTTTTTCTAACAATGCGCCTGCTGGCCCACTCAAGGTCAAAATAATGGGCCCAGTCAGTCCAAAGTGAGTGAAAAGCATTTCGCCAAATTCACTTTCCCGCTTCTTTCCACCTTGCCACAAGCTACACTCCACGTTTTTCAGAGAAAGGCCTTGGAGCTCCGGCACCCAGGATTCAGCAGTAACGAGCGGCACCAAAGCAGGCCGTAGGGTAGTAATCTTGTGGCCCCATTTTTCAGCCCACTGATAACCATCGCCGGTAGAGCCAGTTCCTGGATAGGAAAGACCACCAGTCGCCAGGATCAATCGATCGACTTTCATGACTTTTCCCTGCTGAGAGGTCAAGATAAAACCATCGTCTGTGTACTCAATATCTTTAACTGTCCAGTCTGTACGAATATCCGCACCCGCTTTGCGAGCTTGCTGAACAAGTAAGTCCCTGACTTCACGGGCGGATTGGCTTTCCGGAAAAACTCTCTGCCCCCGCTCAACCACAGTCGGACAACCCCATTCGGCAAGTAAACGACGTAGTTCTTGATTATCGAGGGCATCCCAAGAACTATATAAAAATCGACCTTCTTTGCCAAACGCTTTAATGAAGCCTTCTCGATCACAGTCATTCGTAATATTGCAGCGACCTTTACCCGAAATCAAGATTTTTCTTCCAGGTTCGCTCATTTTTTCCAAAAGAATCACAGTCGCGCCAAGCTTCGCCGCCCGAAGAGCCGCCATCAGCCCTGCGGCTCCGCCGCCGACGATCCCAATCACTTTAGAAGCCATCAAGCACCTGCTCAAAAGCGTCAAGTAGCTTCGGATGTCCGGTTACGAGATAGACCTGTCCTGCTACATCATAGTAAACTTCGCCTTCTTCGGTCGGCTCAAAAAGCAAGCCTTCCAGCAAATAGCTATCGAGCAAACGGGGCAAGCCACTTGCTGTTTTGGCCGGACGAAGTATCGTCTCAGGCATCCAAATATTGCGTTTTTCAATGGGTGAGGTTTCAACAGCTAACTCCCAACCCCCAGGAATCGGTGGAAGCTGAGTTCCACTTACCAGATATCCTTGTCCATAACCAAAGAAACGCTGTTGATTTTCACTCCAGCGTACCCGTCCAATCGGATAGCCTTTTTCTGTAGCAAAGTCTGCTAAATAACGAGGAAGCTCTGAGCGATTAATTACACTGGAAATAGTCTCTTTTAAGATTGCACTTGATTCAGCCATTCTGGCTCCTTCCCTACAGAGCTCGGCACGCTCCATAATAGCGAGTTTTCCAATAATCTTCATTTAAGTCACTAACCATGACACCACGACTCGATGATGCATGGATAAATTGGTTGTTTCCCATATAGATGCCATTATGAGAAGCTCCCTTTTCATAAGTCGTAAAGAAAACAATATCTCCCGGTTGCAAAGACCATCTGCTTACTTTTTTTCCACTCAGATACTGAACATCCGCTGTACGAGGAATCGATATCCCATTTCGCTGCCAAACATACTGAATAAATCCTGAGCAGTCAAACCCTTTTGGAGTTGTGCCGCCCCAAACATAAGGAACACCCATATAGCGTTTCGCTTCATTCAGCACTCCTTGGGTGCGGATGTTATATGCCGACCCACCAACGACAGGGCCGCCTCGTCCCCACAAAGCTTCCCAAGTGCCCTTATCTACTCGTCCAGTCACTGGAAGCTTCCGGTCTTTTTGGAAGGCCTCCACGGCTCGTTGTGTCTCAAAGCCATATTCTTCGTCAACCCATTTAATATTATATCCCAGATTAACGAGTTGCCCCTCCAGGCTCCGAACTCGTGGACTTTTATCGTTGACTTTTAGTTCTTCCAGATTACCAAAATCATCTTGTTTTTTTCCACTTTTTTGAACTTTTTTTAAGGCATCCCATGTTTTCTTATCAATAATTCCAGTTACTTTTATTTTTTCGCTAGATTGAAAATCTTTCACTGCCCGTAACGTTTCATAGCCAAATTCTTCATCAATCCACTTAATCTCATAGCCAAGGTCATTTAACATTTGCTCCGCTTCTTTGACTTGCGAGTCACTATCGCGCACTTTCAGAGGCAATTTCGCTTCTGAAATCGCCGGCAAAAAAAGTATAAGGCAAGCTGTCAAACCACTTATTAACGTTCGTTTTTTCATATTAACACCTTCCTGAAAAGAGCTCTGTTGGTTATCCTTTGGAGGCGGGCGTCAGGAGCATCAAAAACTCTTTTAACCACTCTGTAATAAAAGGAATATTGGCTTCAACAATCCGGGTTAAAATCGCTATTAAAATCGCCAAGATAACAGTCGTTCCGATCGCAAATCCTAAGCCGCGAGCAATGCCTGCTATCAAATTTGTCCAGATTAACTTCCAAGGCCTTTCCAGTGTCTCCATATAATCTGCCACTCTCAAAGCTTCAAGACGCATAGCAATACGCTCCAGTCGATTCATCATCTGGTGCGCTTTTTGCTTTTCAGTTCTTGATAATTTAGCAAAAGCCGTCGGCTTTTTCTTATCTTTTGATTGATCAGGCACGCAGATCCCTCCTGCACTCAACGAATGAGTAACTTCTGAAACTTCTACTCTTCTTATCATCTTAATAACTTATTGTACCACAATTTTTAATATTTCGTTGCTTGACAAGCATTTCGCCCTTCGCCATACTTAGAAGATAAGAATAAATATTTTAATAGGAAGGGAGGGTCCAAATGGCCTGGCCCACTCTTTTAATGAACTGGATTTTAGCAGGTGATATTTGGACTCTTTTTGCTCTTAGTTTTTTAGAGTCTTTTATCTCACCGATCCTCCCAGATATACTTCTGATCCCCCTTGCAATCTCTGATCCGAGTCGAGCCATTGAATTTGCCATCGTATGTATCGTTGGAAATATCTTAGGTGGCTATGTCGGTTACGCAATTGGCTATTTCGTAGGCCCCCGAGCTCTCCAGCGGTTTATTCCAGAAAAACATCAAGACACTTTTAAAGGCTTGGCAGTTAAACGAGGCGTTTGGGCGATTTATATTGCTTCGATCCTGCCTATCCCTTTCAAAATCGTCTCAATCTCGGCAGGCGTCATGCGCGTTCCTCTGCTCTCCTTTACAATCGCAGCAATCTTGGGGCGAACGAAACGCTTTCTGCCAATTGGTATTGTCCTTCATTTCTATGGACCCGATATCCTCATACTCTGGGAAACTTATACTTCTGAGCTCATGTGGGTCGCTGGTCTACTCTGTATTTTCCTTGGTGGCTGGTTTTGGTGGCGCCGCACATAAAAACGTAAATAAAAAAGGAAGTGGTGTTAACACCACTTCCTTTTTTCGTATTCACTTCACTTTTACTTCTAGCAGAAATTCACGACCTTCGCCAGCAGATTCAACTTTGAAGGAATATTCAGGCGCTAAGCCGGAAAAGAAACCAATAAGCCATTTTTGATATAGGATATCTAACTCAACTTCATCCGCATCTGTCCGTCTCCAAGCTTTACGCTGGGGAATCATCTTTTGAAGCCAACTAAGTCCTTTTTCATCCGACTGAATGATTTCGTCAATATCATCACAAGGCATCCCATTAAGTAGATCATTTTGTAATGCTTTGTAAAGCTTTTGTGGGCTTGCATCGTCGCCAATTTCTACCCGTGCTTGTTTGCCGCTTTGTCTGCCGGTTTGTTCAAAAATTTCACCAATCCACTCATAAGCCTTGCTGCCCTGCAAACGGACCAGTTCGGCGATAACAGCCGCTTCCCGACATTCGGCACCGTTCACTTGGCGGGACAACCAGCCATGAATATTGGCATGATCAATGACATCCGCCAACGATGTCTCAGAGGCTAAAGGAGCACCAAAGCTCTCCCACGCAAGTGCTTGGGCTTCCTCTGCG
>JAGOZY010000027.1 GCA_018058445.1 Negativicutes bacterium
TCGAAGGTTGTTCCCCTAAAATCTTTTGAAAGGCCGCCGAAAAACCACTGAGAGATTCATACCCACTATCATAGGCAGAATCGACAATCGTCTCACCGCTTGAAATGGCCTGATAGGCTCCATTGATCCGCGCCATTCGCTGGTAAGACTGAAAGGTCACTCCATGATGCTGCTTAAACCAGCGCCGGATATAGACCGGATCAATTCCAGCTTCTCGCAGTTCTTGATCGCTAATTCGGTGGTCTTCTTTTTTCTCTACAAGCTCTATGGCTTGCGCAACTTCCTGCGGAGTCTCGCCAATGGGTTCTAAGGGATGGCAAATTTTACAAGGCCGATATCCTTGCTGTAAAGCTTCTCGACTTGAGCCAAAGAACTCTACATTTTCCCTCAGGGGCTTTCTCGCCCGGCATGATGACCGGCAGAAAATTCCAGTCGTTTTAATTGCGGCTACAAATAGACCTTCATAGGAAAGGTCTTTGTCTAACAAAGCTTGGTACATCTCATCAAATTGTAATGTCATGATATTTTCACCTCATCTCTGTTTTTGTCTTTAGGTAAATAGACCTTCTTTCGCACGCATGAGTAGCTCTTCTTCTCTTTTTCTATAATACAATTCCTCTTCACTGGGTAAATTTGAACGTTGATCTTTCAGCCTGCAATTTATATCACTTGAGACTACTTTTTGCACTTTATTCTTTTTTAAAAATTCTTCCGACAAAAAGCATTCTTTACTTTTTCTTACTTTCGTTTTCATGTGTATCCCTCCTCAATCGCTTCTATACTCTTATCTTAGAAGGAAAGAGAAAGTCTAACAACCGAAAAATGAACAAGTAATTTTTCTGTAAAAGTGCCGCTAATCAGGCTTTTAGGCTACTGCTGTGTTTAAAAGCCTCTCGTTTCAAGAGATCTGGATAGAAGCATTTTGTGTTTTGACTAAAGCAGCCCTTCTTATTTTGTAAGAAGGGCTGCAAAATGATTATTAAATTTCTTCTGAATGGCTCTCTTCACTGCAAATAACGGAGCCCCATCCTTCATATTCACCGTCGACTTTAAATACAGTCTCAAATACTCTTCCTGACCGCTGGTTTACAGTGATTAAGTCGGCTGCTTGAAGGCAAACGACATGGACTTGCCACGGAAAATCGCCTTCCATACGGTTATTGATCTCTGCGCTCTTCCACTCTTCACCAGACTTTAGAATTTCTTCTTGAAAGGTCATCGCATCTTCCTCGTTTTTAAGGCCGACATAGTAATCAACTGGACGAATCATTGTCGGTACATCGCCGCTTTCAAGCATTTTTTCGACCAGGTGGCGATTGCGAATCATTTCTTTTTGCCAAGTTGTTGGGTATAAAAATTCCCAGTAAGTAGGCCACTGTGGTTCTTCTTGCTGATGAATTTTATACTCATGAGGGAATGCTTTCATGGCTTCCTCAACCGCGGCAGCCACAGGAGTTACTTTGGGTAGATAGAATAAAAAGTCTCTTGTTCCACCACCGGTGACACGACCAACTTCAATCCCACCCAAAGTACCGCACAGGGCTTTTGTGAGCTCTTCTTCCATTTCACAAAGAACTGGGTATTCTTCTGGACTTGTAAATCCGCCATCAACAGGATCTTGTAGTTTTACCGAAACAGCGACAAGCCAAGGGTATCCATCTAAAGGTAACTCTTCACCGACCCCAATATCCAAAGCAATGGATGCTAAATAATTTTCTACTGGACAAACATAAAATTCCCAATGTCCACGCATTTTTTTCATCCTCTCGAACTTTTTTAGTATTTTTGAGATTGCCATTACATTGCAAACCCTAATTTCCAAATTAGACAAAACTCAGATAAAACCCTTTTTCCCTATACAGCTGACTCGCTTATTCTTTTTAGGAGTTATTTTCCAAGTTCTTCTTTTTAAAGATTTAATTCAATTTAAATGGTAAAATATTCACATAAATCAAATAAATAATCTTGTTCCGATAAGCTTTCGATAGAGGAGGTACAAATGGCAAATTTCAAATCCTCTTTTTCACGGTCGCTCGAAAAAGGTCCTTTAAAGCAGCATTTTCGTTCGACTGCTCTTCGCGATTTATTTCATAATCAGGTATCAGGCCCGGAAAATGTATCTCAACCCTTTATAAAAAAGATGTTGGAGTATGCTCACTTAACGCCGGAAGCTTCTCTTGCGCATCTAAACAGCCGACTAAATGGTCTGACCCTAGATGAAGTGGAGAAAATACGGGCCAAGCTGGGTCCTAATGAAGTGGAGCATGAAAAACCAATGTCTGGGTGGGTACATCTTTGGCTTTGTTACCGAAGCCCTTTTAGTCTGCTTTTAACTGCTCTGGCGATTGTCTCTTATCTAACTGGTGATCCGCCTGGAACGATTACGATTGTGTTGATGGTTATTCTGTCGACGATTCTCCGTTTTGTTCAGGAGCGTAAATCTAATCTAGCAGCAGAAAAGCTCAAGGCTTTTGTGAGCAATCATGCAACTGTACTCCGCTCTGAAGATGTAAGTTTATCCTCTGCCTCGAAGAATATTGAAATTCCGACGAAAGATCTCGTCCCTGGCGATATTCTTATCCTTTCGGCAGGCGATATGATTCCCGCTGATCTGCGAATACTGACTGCAAATGATTTATTCATTGGCCAATCAGCGTTAACCGGTGAATCCATGCCAGTCGAAAAATCGTCTACCTTGAATCATCCAAATCTCCAAAATCCCTTAGAGGCAGAAAATCTTTGCTTTATGGGAACAAATGTCGTCAGTGGCTCTGCGACTGCAGTGGTTATCGGAACTGGAAATAACACCTACTTTGGCGCGATTGCGGTTCAGGTTACTGCGGTGGACCGAAAGCCAACTCAGTTTCAGGTAGGCGTTAATAAAGTAAGTTGGTTACTTATTCGGTTCATGATGGTGATGGCTCCTCTCGTCTTGCTGATTAATGGTTTTACAAAGGGGAACTGGCTAGAGGCTTCCCTATTTGCTTTGTCCGTTGCAGTGGGCCTGACTCCTGAGATGCTTCCGATGATTGTCACGTCAACTCTCGCTAAAGGGGCGCTCATCATGAGCGAGAAAAAAGTCATTGTAAAAAGGCTCGATGCCATTCAAAATTTTGGCGCTATGAATATACTCTGCACCGATAAAACCGGTACTTTGACACAGGATAAAATCGGTATGAAATTTCATATTGATGTGATAGGCGAGGCAAGTGAGAGCGTTCTCGCTTTAGCTTACTTGAATAGCTACTATCAAACTGGGCTGAAAAATTTGCTTGATGTGGCAGTGCTTGCCGAAGCCGACCAAGACCCTCATTTAATTGATGTCGCTAAAAGCTATCAAAAAATTGATGAAATTCCTTTCGATTTTTCTAGGCGGCGGCTATCGGTCGTCTTAGCCGATCACTCAAGCCCATCGCGCCAACTAATCTGCAAGGGAGCTCTGGAGGAAATACTTTCAATTTGCAGCCAAACTCGCATGAATAACGAGATCAAGCCTCTGACATCCGAATTATTGACGAAAATATCAACAATCACTCGAAAGATGAACGAAGAGGGACTGCGGGTCGTAGCAGTCGCCAGTAAAAATCTTTCCAAAGAAAATCGAGCGTATACAGTGGCAGACGAAACGGATCTAATTCTTGAAGGATATATCGCTTTTCTTGACCCCCCGAAAGAAACTACCGCTCCCGCGCTAAAACTACTTAAGCAAAACGGGATTGATATTAAAATTTTAACCGGTGACAATGAGTTGGTTTCCCTTAAAGTTTGCTATGATGTGGGGCTTGAGGTAAACGGAGTTTTACTCGGCGACACGATCGAGACTTTAAACAATGACGATCTAACTAAGCAAGTGGAGACTGCGACGATTTTTGCCAAGCTGACGCCTTTACATAAGGAGCGGGTTGTCCAGACACTCCGTGCAAACGGTCATGTGGTCGGCTTCATGGGCGATGGCATCAATGATGCCCCAGCAATTAGAGCTGCTGATGTAGGTATTTCCGTGGATTCGGCTGTGGATATCGCTAAAGAAGCTGCGGATATTATTTTGCTTGAAAAAAGTCTCCTTGTACTGAATGACGGAGTCATCGAAGGCCGGAAAATCTTTGCAAACATGCTCAAATATATCAAGATGACAGCAAGTTCCAATTTTGGTAATGTGTTTTCAGTTTTAATTGCATCCGCGTTTATTCCATTTCTACCAATGCTTCCTTTGCACTTGCTGGTTCAAAACCTCTTATATGATTTTTCGCAAACAGCGATTCCTTTTGATAATGTAGATCAGGAACTTCTTAGTAAACCGCAAAAATGGAATCCAGATAATTTAGGGCGATTCATGGTCTTTTTCGGTCCAACCAGTTCAGTGTTTGATGTGATCACGTTTCTAATTCTCTGGTTTATTTTTGGGGCAAATTCTCCGGAAAAACAAACGTTGTTTCAGTCAGGCTGGTTTATTGAAGGACTCGTCTCACAAACGCTTATTGTACATATGATTCGTACCCGAAAAATTCCTTTCATCCAGAGTCGTGCTTCAGCATCTTTGATATTCACTACTCTCGGGGTCGTCGCTCTTGGCATTTACATCCCGATGGGGCCCTTTGCGGAATACTTTAGGCTTCAAGCCATGCCACTAAATTATTTTATTTGGCTAATTCCAATTTTGATCGGTTATATGTTGTTAACCCAATTGATGAAGAGAATCTTTAATCACTATTATGAGTGGAATTAATTTCACGATTTATCTTATAAAAAAAGCGACGCTATCTGCGTCGCTTTTATCTATTCGCTTAAAAAACTTTATCTTTTAAGTAAGGGTTTTCATAGCTCGTTCCATTGATCATAGCCACATAAACTCCACCGCCAGGAGCTCCATTTGGCATACCAGCAACAACGATAATTTGATTATTGAACCCTTTTAGCTCATCCCAGATTGTGCCGATTTGGCCATCTTTATTGTAATCATATTCTGCTTGAGTGTTTTGGAGCTCTGCTGTCGAACGACCAAATAGCAGAGGCTCTCCCTGCAGGAAGACGTTGTCTCCTTGGATATCTAAAATACCTTCAACACTTACCATAACCGCTTGGGCACTTGCTGTACTTTGTACGCTACTTAAGCCGAAAAGAAGTGCACCTAGACACAGAATCAAATATTTTTTCATACTTCAACCTCCATCTCTTAGAAATAGTATAAAAGATTTTTATCAAAAAGATAACATAATTTATCTATGTACCCGCGGATTTGGAAAAAATTGACCATTAATTTGCGTCACATACATTTCATCATAGTCGTCTGGTTCTCGGTCACGATAACCAGCAACGGAAATTTCTTTACCGATCAGACTTCGTAATTCTTGTTTGATCGGTCTTGCGATTCCATCCCCATCATAATCAGCACCGACAGTTCTTCCGTCACCAAAATTCAATTCCATACCATTTACATAGTAATCATCATCAAAGAAATCAAGTCTGCCGGTCTCCGCAATGGGATCATAATAATCCGGTTTTGCCTCTACGATGGCTAAACCAAAAAACATTACCATAAGAATAAAAAATCCGACTTGCTTTTTCATTTGCCTTACTCCTCGCCCTTATGTCATCTACATCTTATTTATCCCAATAAAAAAGACTGCTACTCTTAGATTATCCTTTTCATTTATGAAAATCAATCTATCCAGTCATTGTTCATAAAAGGTTCACAAATAATATCGAAGTGACTCACTTTTCAAAAATTTATTCTCCATCTTTTTATTTGATATTGATTATCATTATCTTTGGTGTTAAAATTTAAAGAGTGAAGATTTTTCTTTTCACCTTAAATTCAAAAATAGCGGCTGTGTATTGGATTTAGGGGCATATTCTATCTCATCTAAATTTAGAAAGAAAAAGGAGTGCTCTTTTTATGGCTACATCCCGTACCCCTCGTTTTAAAGTGTCTCGTCGTCTAGGAATTAATGTGTTTGGTCATCCAAAAGCAATGAAGCGAGTGGATCGAAAGCAAGGCAATCGACCCGGCAAGAAAGTATCTGAGTATGGTCTACAACTTCTCGAAAAACAAAAAATTAAAGCTTACTATGGTGTTCTAGAGCGGCAATTTGTTCGCTACTTAAAAGCCGCTCAAAAATCGCGTGAGATTACCGGAGTCGCTCTTTTAAAAGCTTTGGAGTGCCGCCTTGATAATCTGGTCTACCGACTTGGCTTTGCAAGCTCAATTCGGCAGGCAAGACAACTGGTAAATCACGGACATTTCCAAGTAAATGGACGAAAAGTAGATATTCCTTCTTATGGTGTTCAAGTCAATGATGTAATCACTTTGAGAGAGAAATCTCGAAAAAACGAAATGCTTCTCGACAACATGGCGAATTTTGGTGGTGGTGAACTGCCTTATCTTGAAAAGGACTTAACTCAATTTCAAGGAAAATTACTTCGCTTTCCAAACCGGGAAGAAATTCCAATTGAAGTGAATGAAATTCTTGCAGTTGAACTTTATTCCAAATAAAAATTTTCCTTTATTGAAAGGAGAAAACGATGTCAAAGTATCGTAACATCGAATATTGGGACAGCCAGCTTGAGCTGGGGACAGCCTCATGGAAAACTTCAGAAATTAATCACTTAACTGCGGCTAATACTTTTTTTCTCCATACTGCAGTAATTAATTACCGATCCGGTTTATTGGACTTTGATTGGGCCTGTTACCCAGATGTGAAGGGTCTGCTCGGATTTTTGCAGTTTGTCTATCTCCCTTCTGCTTTTCGGCACTGGTTAAATCCGGGTGAAGAAAGCCTGCAAATTCCGTTATGCAGTCAGGCAGAGCTTTTGGTCTATCTCAATGAATTCCCGCAGTCTCAGCAACATCAGATGGAGAGTGATCTCCGTGAATTGGAGAGTTACTGGGAACTGGATGATCGAAAGTGCCAAGAGAAACTTATGCTTTTCATCGATAGCTTCAATAAAACCTGGCTTACAAAAGAACTGGTTCTGACTCTTCATTTTTTCAGCAATACGTCTGAAATTGCGGAGCATCTAATTCGTTTAAATCCTTTTTCCGAGATTTTGGAGGAAGATTGGGGAATGACCGAGCTTGAACTTCGTCAGCTATGCAAAGATTTTTATAGTAATCAAATGATTCAAAAAAACTTCCTTTCTCTTCTCCAAAATCGAATTGGCTGTATCGCATAAAAAAAGAATCCGCAGACTGCGGATTCTTTTTTTGACTTCTAACATAATTAACTGTATCGCTAGAATTTAGCTCTACCAAGTCCTTTTTTTACAATAAGGGCGATGAGGCTATCGAGTCCGTGATGGGCCAATGTACCCACTCCAACTAGCCAAAGACCGGTTTGCCACTCAAAGCCAAAGGGAATGACGACTGCTGCCTCTAATAAGCCATGAAGTGGTGCAGTCGCAATTAATGTCATCGGAAAACTCCAACTACGACGTAAAAACAGCCACCCACCCAGTAGTCCCACTGCTCCATGCATCGCCGCTCTAGCGACAATGACAAGTGGGAGTCCGGCAAGCAAGAAACCAATAGTCGAGAGTAATCCAACAGTTCCTGCGCTTGTAGGACCTAGAGCAAATGAGAGAAATAGAGGAACATGAAGACCTAGGGTCGCCGAAAAGGGACCGATCCAGACGCGGGGCATCACAAGTGCAAAAAGCACTGACAAGCCAGCAAGCATTCCTGTCATAACTAAAGTTCGATTTCTTCCCATCTCCACCCTCCTAAACTATCACGAAATCATTAAATACTAGCATTCGTCATAAAACAGTTGAAATCCTCTGTTACCTTTTTATTTATCGGCTTTTCATAAAAAAATCCCTGACTGAACAAACATTCAGTCAGGGAAACACATCTTAATCTATTCTAAGCTGCTTTGCCCGGTTTTTCTAGTGGCTTATCAATCGGTTCAATAATCGATAAAACTGCTAGTAGGCAGATAAATGAGCCGACAGCAAGAGTTGCAAAAACCGCATTCCAGTTGTAGTTGTCAAGAATGATGCCTACAAGAAGAGGAGTTAGTGCGCCGCCAAGTTGACCACCAGTATTTACAATACCAAAAGCGATTGGGTAAGCTTCTTTCGAGGCTCTGCCCATTGGGTAGACTGCAAAAGCAGAGTAGCCAAGAGAGAGAAGAAGCCCTGTTGTGAAAAGAAGCAATGCGAGAAGAAACATGTCTTCGGGTGCATAGACCAACGCATACATCGTTATTGAAGTTGAGAGGGCGCTAACCATCATTAACGGTTTTCGGCGACGACCAAAAACATTATCGGAGAGCCATCCACCAAAGAAGTTTCCAGCAACAGTGCCAGCAAAAGGAGAGGCTGCAAGAAGTGCAGATTTCATGATGGCAAAATGCTTCACTGTCACGAGGTAAGTCGGCAGCCAAGACATCAGTACGCTAACGAT
>JAGOZY010000240.1 GCA_018058445.1 Negativicutes bacterium
CTCTGGCTCCACAGCCAAATTCTCAAGGCGGATGCTTTGGGGCTGCAATTTGCCGACAAAATCTTGCCAAAGCGCGACCTCCTCCGGTCGATCAGTTACTCCTGGAAAATAGAGAATTTGAAGTTCGATTTTTTTATCCGACGGAGATGATTCCAGCCATCTTTGAGGTTCTTGTTCATCAAGGCTTGCTGCCTGATTCAGTTCTGGACGGACGCTTGCCATAAGTAGCCGGACATCTACCGGCTCACTTGGATGGCGAAGCTCTGCGGCAGCTACCCAATTTCGATTCTGCCAGCAAGCAATTGCTGTATAGGCTAAAGGAGGAAGTGTCTCTTCCGATTCCTCGCTAGTCAAAAATACTGGGTGAGCCAGCCTCAAATAATTCTCTGGTAGCACCGCCCCAGCCGCAGTTAGTGGTAGCGGAAGCGTTTCGATCTCATCTTTTTTTTGCATTTGCGGTTTTCGACCCGGCAATGAATAAATTTTGCTCTGATCTGGCATCGGAATCAGATTTTTCCCTTCAAGAGGTGAAGGGAGCTCACTACTTTTACCAAGTGCACGATAGCCAGGAATATCATAAAGGCAACCTTCCACATCTCCGTAAAGTGGCCTTGGATACCCTACACTATCGACTTTAGGCAGGGTTGGCGCCCCACCTGAATTTGACTGTACTCTATTCTTCTTCACTGGTTTTTTCTTCATTTTTCTTCTTCTCTTTCCGGTGAACTTCATTCATCGCTTTTTGAATCCCATCTGTAATAAATAGCTCTACCCCTTGCATCGCAAAACTCACAGCTACTTTAAATTTTTCAACTTCTTCTTCTGTAGGCTGAGATGTCACATAATTAGCAACTGTCCAGCCCGCAGGCGGACGCCCAATTCCCATCCGAATACGAGGGAAGTCATCCTCATTTAGGCGCTGAATGATTGACGTCATTCCCTTCTGTCCCCCAGAAGAGCCGTTTTTACGAATACGAACTGTTCCTGTCGGCAAATCCAAGTCATCATAAATCACCAATAGATCATCGAGTTCTAACTTATAAAAATGCATCAAAGGCTGCACCGCTTCACCACTTAAATTCATATAAGTTTGCGGCTTTACGAGAAGAATCTTCTCTCCTCCTAAGCGAAATTCGCTAATCGATGCATTGTATTGATCTTTCCAAGTCGTAACGCCAAACTTATCCGCCAAACTGTCCACAACCCAAAAACCGGCATTATGTCTGGTTTTTTCATATTCTTTGCCTGGATTCCCCAAGCCAACAATCATTTTCATCGCTTAAATCCCTCCGCATTGCTTCGGCTTTGATTATACCATTTTATCCCTTACTTCACCAAAATCTGAATGGATCTACATTCTAAACTGTATCCATTCTTCCATTAAAAATTTGTAAAAGATTTTATTTGAAAATGATTATCATTCGTGGTACGATGAAAGTGTAGAACAAAGTTCTGCATAAGAGGAGGTAATATTATGTTTGAACAAATTAAATTAGCTTATGGTTATGATGCTTTAGAGCCTCATATTGATGCTTTGACAATGGAAACTCATTACGCAAAGCATCATGCTACATATACAAAAAACTTTAACGATGCGATTGAAAAACTCCCCGATCTCAAAGGCAAATCAGTCGAAGAAATTCTCGCTCACCTAGATGCAATCCCCGAAGCTTCTCGGGCAGCGATCCAAAATAACGGCGGTGGTTTCTATAACCACAACTTATATTTTGATCTGATGTCCCCCAAAGGCGGCGGAGCCCCTACAGGATCACTCGCCGAAAAAATCAATGCAGACTTTGGTAGCCTCGACGCCTTAAAAGCCGAACTAAAAGCCAGCGGATTAGCTCGATTCGGATCAGGCTGGGCATGGCTAGTCATCACTCCCGAAGGAAAATTGAAGGTACTTTCCACTGCCAACCAAGACACTCCAATGGCACTCGGATTTGATAAACTCCTAATCGCCATTGACGTCTGGGAGCACGCCTACTACCTTCGCTATAAAAACCTCCGGGCTGACTATGTAGATGCTTTCTTCCAAGTCTTAGATTGGGCAAAAGTTGCCGAACGGTATGAAAAACTAAAATAATAACGAAAGACCGCCTTAATGGCGGTCTTTTTTTCTATTATATCTCACTCAAGAAAAGTGATAATTTTTCAATCCTCACCCATAATCAGATTCATTAAATGTAGACCATTTACTTCTCCAATTTTTAATGCATTGAAACAACCTGTGCAGTAACATACAACCGTATCCGTTGTATATGACTGACAGTCCTCTTTTATTTTCGCCTCCGTATTTTGGGGTGATACATTACAAAAATAATCAGCTTTTTCAAAGGATTTATCAAGTTCAACAATATTGACATTCATGCGTCCTAATATTTTTCGTACTCCATCCTGTAATTTGCGATTATTACATGTATCTTTACAATCTTGTACTGTTATTTCTCTACCTTTATAATCAGGCCAAGGGAACTGGTCATCCTCAGCAAGCAATTCCCAGACGCTTTGTATCTCAGCCTGCGGCGCTGTATCTTTAAGATTTGACAGGCACGTAGGG
>JAGOZY010000241.1 GCA_018058445.1 Negativicutes bacterium
AGGATGGCGATGATTTTGCTGTCTGAAAAACGCGATGTCTTCACGCAAAATTTCCTTGATCCGATTAGGAGAAAATTCTACTTCTGACGAGCGCTTTTTTCAGGGGGGATTACCACCCGCTTTATTTAATGAAGATCTTAGGATTCGCAAAAATATTGGGAGGGGCCGCAATATTGTATGGAAAATTTCCGAGATTAAAGGAATGGGCTTATGCAGGATTTGCGTTTGACTATCTAGGAGCAGCAGCTTCTCATGTCTTTGCAAATGATTCGGTTAACGCAATTCCTCCGCTTGTTTTTTTTGGCATTATGATGGGAACTTACTATCTTTGGTATAAAACTCAGGCCACACCGACACCTTAAAAGTTCCACTTCTTCCCCGAACAACTTTCGAAAATGAAGTTTGATCGTGCAAAAGGCTTAACCAACCCTATAAGCCTTTTGCATATCTTGAGGTAGCCTTTTGAGCCATTGCGATTCGTCGAAGCCCTTTCGTCCATCGCTGTTTAATTTTGTAAAGAACAAGTGTTCATCCCACCGCGGACCGAAGTTTAATTCTGCCAAGCTTACAAATCTATTGTTTCTGCGAAGACGGTATTTCTGATGATAGTCTTCAGCATCCCAAAAATAACCTTTTTGCGTTCCAGCCTCGATCACTTCGGGCGAATTTTTCTTACCAATTGAAAGAACCAATTCCTCAGCAATAAGCTTTTGCTCCTTATTGAATACAAAAAGTATCGGTCGATATTGACCCTGGCTTTCTCCTGGAACAAACCATGTTTGAAAGTCCCCTAGAAGGTCTCTATAACTGATCAGCTCATTATCAAAGACAACTCTAACGACTTCAGCGTGCCCCTGAATATCATCATAACTCGGATCCAATGTTGACGACCCAGCATAACCAACGCGAGTTTGAACTACTCCAGGTATTCCTCCCAAGTTAGCATCAGGTCCCCAAAAACAGCCTAGTGCAAAGACCGTTTGATGGAGTCTACCTACTTGTACAGCTTCCTCAATGGACTCAGGGCTTACAAACTTATAATTTTCGACGACGTCATCAATTTTTTTTTTCACTCCTAACATTAGCCACTCCTCCTAACTTTCTAGAATTGAAGCCACTCCCATACCTCCCGCCGTGCAAACAACGATAAGACCACGTTTTCCAGGGCCAGCCTGATGAAGTATCTTTGCTAAAACTCCAACGATTTTAGCGCCTGTAGCCGCAAATGGGTGGCCAAGGGCAATGCTGCTTCCACGGACATTCAACTTCGTACGGTCAATCTTTCCAAGAGGCTCCGAGCGTCCCAAGCGTGTTTTGCAGTATTCGGGAGACTCCCACGCCTTCATGGTACAGAGTACCTGCCCAGCGAAAGCCTCATGAATTTCATAAAAATCAAAATCTTGGAGCTTTAAATTGTTACGTTTCAATAATTCACTGACGGCCACAGTTGGGGCCATAAGCAAACCTTCGCCAGCGACATAATCCACGGCGGAAGTATGAGAATCCACAATCTTTGCCAACAGGGGCCAATTATTCTTTTTTGCCTCTTCTTCTGAAGCCAAAAGAACGGTGGATGAGCCATCTGTGAGCGAGCTTGAATTTCCCGCCGTCAAAGTCCCTTTTTCTGATTTATCAAAAACAGGTTTTAACTTCGACAATTTTTCCAAGGTTGTATCAGCACGCAAAATTCCATCGGTCTTATTTCCTTGGAATGGAAAAACGAGATCGGCATAAAAGCCGTCTTTGTACGCTTTCGCGGCGTTCAGATGGCTTGCCAGAGCCAGCTCGTCTTGCTCTTGCCGGGAAATTTTCCATTCTTTGACCATCAACTCACAATGCTCACCCATTGATTTTCCGGTGCGTGGCTCAACCACTGCGGGCAACACTGGCTTTAGATCGCTAGGTTTAATTCCTAAAATGATTTTTACTTTCTCACCAAGAGTTCTGGCAGAATTCAACGCAATCAATTTTCTTGCGAAAGTTCGACTAACCATAATGGGCAAATCACTGTTGCTATCAACACCGCCTGCAATGCCACTTTCAATTTGGTGGCTAGAAATTTTGTGAGCAATCTGAATCGTATTTTCCAAGCTCGTTCCGCAAGCACGTTGCACGTTATAAGCCGGGGTGTTTGGATGCAAACCGGAGGATTGGACGACTTCACGAGAAAGATTCCAGTTAGCTGAACTGTGCATGACAGCTCCCAATGCCACATCGCCCACTGTTTTTCCTTCCAAGTTATATCTATTAACTAAACTCTTTAGGCTCGCGGTCATTAATTCTTCACTTGAGACATCTCGATATGCGGTCATAGATTTCATAAATGGAATCCGGGCTCCGCCTACGATATAAACGTTTCTCGATTTCATACTCTCACCTCAGGCTTCGTGTGCCTCTCAAAAACCTCTCCGACCTTCACGTCGAAAGAGTCAAAAATGTAGTCTTTGCCAAGCATCTTAGCCTTTTTGTGTTCGGGATGCGTATCCCAGGCTTCAAAAGCTTCTCTGGTGAGGAATTCTACGATGAGAACATTTTCACCGTT
>JAGOZY010000028.1 GCA_018058445.1 Negativicutes bacterium
ACCATCAGATCAATCAGACCTTTGCCACCGTGTTTTTCAATCGCTTTCAGGTGATCGAGAGCGCTATAATCATCGGTTTCACCGGGTTGGGTCATCACGTTGCAAATATAGACTTTAGGAGCGGGATTTGCCCGAATCGCATCAGCAATGCCGGGGACTAATAAATTGGGAATAACGCTAGTATAAAGGCTACCCGGGCCGAGCAGAATAACGTCGGCCTTGGCAATGGCTTGCAGGGCTTCGGCTGGCGCTTTGGCATCTACGGGCTCAATGCTGATTTCGTCAATCCGATTTCCGGCTTCGCCGATATGGGACTCCCCTTCTTTGCGCTGTCCGTTTGCCATGCGGGCAATCAGCCGGACTGGCGTATGAGAGGACGGAATCACTCGTCCACGCACTCGTAGAACTTTATTCGACTGGCGAAGGGCTTTTTCGATGTCACCATCTGTAACTTCCAGCATAGCTGTCAAAAAAAGATTTCCGAAGCTATGTCCACTTAGGTCGCCGCTACCTTTAAAGCGGTACTGAAATAAGCTTTCCATGACAGGCTCTGTGTCAGCGAGCGCAACGAGGCAATTTCGAATATCACCGGGAGGAACGATGCCAAAGTCTTCTCGCAAGCGGCCAGAAGAACCGCCATCATCACCTACAGTGACAATCGCCGCAATGTTGCTGGTATAATCTTTGATTCCACGCAAAAGTACGGAGAGCCCTGTCCCGCCGCCGATGGCGACGACGTGAGGCCCCATGTCGAGCTTTCGCTTTTCATAAATGGTATCCATAATTCCTTTGGCTCCATCGGGCCCTAGGGCAATCGCAACCGCTTGAATCATCTTGCGGCTGGCAACTAGCATGGCGGTAATTCCGAGTGCCACTGTGGCAATGCCGGCAATTGTCGTAGCCATATATACATGGCTACCAGTCAGCCAGTAGAAAAAGCGAAAAGTACTCTCTTCGAGGCTGCCGATAAATCGATAGTTCCAAGAAAAAGCAAGACCGAGAGCGGCTAAGATAACTCCGACAGCAAATAAGAGGAACCAACGTTTGATGCCGATTCCCGGCTGAAGCCAACGGCTAAATCGTTTGTGATTACCGTTCAACATAGCGACTCACATCCCGTTGCTCTAAAGTAACTCCGTAGGAAGTCTGTGCTTGGAGCTCCTTATATAGCCGATTTGCCAGATAGACCGAGCGATGACGTCCACCGGTGCAACCAATGGCAATCACGACTTGGCGACGTCCCTCTTTCATATATTGGGGCAAGACAAAGTTCACTAATGAAAGCATACGATCCCAAAAGCCTTCGGTTTCTGGCCATTGGGCGATGTATTCTTGCACCTGTTTATCTTCGCCACTCATTGGGCGAAGTTCCTCAACATAGTATGGATTTGGCAAGAAGCGAATATCAAAAACCATATCCGCATCGAGCGGAAGTCCGTATTTGAAACCGAAAGATAGAACGGTCACGCGCATTTGTTTGTCAACACTCATGCCGGAAAGTAGCACTTCATCTAAGCGAACTTTTAATTTCTTTAAGTTAGTATTCGATGTATCAATCACAAATGTCGCGCGATTTCGAATCGGTGCTAGTAATTGCCGCTCTTTTTCGAGACCGGAACTAAGCCGACCATGATCGGCCAGCGGATGCCGGCGGCGACTTTCTTTATAGCGACGAATCAGCACTTCGTCTTCCGCATCGAGAAAAAGAAGTTCGTGAGGGACTTCTTCGGTTTCAAGCTTTTCAAGCTCCCCTAAGAAATCACCAAAAAACTCGCCCCCACGAATATCGACAACGAGGGCAACATTTTTACAGCGTTCACCTGATTCTTGGCAAAGTTGAGTAAATTTAGGAATGAGTGCCGGTGGTAAATTATCCACGCAGAACCAATCTTGATCTTCTAAAAAATTAATAACCTGGCTCTTTCCGGCGCCAGACATTCCAGTCACAATTAAGAGACGCATACGATCGTCCTCCCTTACTTCAATACTTCTATTATAAGGGATAAGCATCGCTTTTCAAAACAATTCCTTTTCGGGGACCCTATGCGCAAAAGCAGTTAACTCTCTAGCAGGCAAATCCTTCAGTCCTCGATAAATCCTTGTCGACGGAGAATCGGTAATACTTTGGTTGCTGTTAAAGCGATTATTATACTTAAAATAAAGTCAGAAGGAATATAGGGAGCAATTCCGATCATAAAGGTTTGACCGAGTGTCAGTGATTTGCCAAGGTAAAGAGTCAATATTCCATGTAGGTAGAAAAAGCCGCAAATATAAATCGTGGTGATACCGCATAGAACGACTCCCAACAATGGAAAAAAGCGATCACTTTTTAGTAAACCTCTGCCATAGCCCATCACACCAGCCCCTAAGATATAGCCGATCAGAAAACCAAAAGTCGGCTGAAGTACATAAGCTGGGCCGCCACCTTGAGTAAAAACCGGAATACCGATGAGTCCAAGTCCGACATAAAGAAGTTGAGAGGCCATTCCACGTCGCCAACCTAAGAATAATCCGGCATAGGCACAAAAAAGAAATTGTAGGGTAAATGGAACTAAGGGAGTAGGAATCCGTAAAAATGCACCAATCGCAGTCAAGGCGGCAAACATCGCGATCAAGAGCATATTTCTGATTTTTTTACTATTTTGATGTCGGGTCACTCCATTTTTCCTCCTTGCCATTTTTAGCTCCTGATCGTTCAATATCTTTTAGCATTTGCTGATCCATGAGTGGGTCTCGTCCCCCTGTCGTTAAATAACCACCAATCATCGTTCCATCAGCACCACTTAAAAGTAGCATACTTTGCAGATCTCGAAGAGTTTTCTCGCGACCACCAGCACTACGAATTCCTAAAGTAGGAAGTAAAAATCGAAATGTAGCGACTGCTTGGAGATAGTCCAACGGCGCTAAAGAAGGTTGGTGCTCCAGTGGGGTCCCGGGAATTTGCGATAACACATTTAAAGGAACACACTGAATATCCATCTCTCGAAGGGCTAGTGCCATTTCAACTCGTTGTTCTGGGCTTTCTCCTAAACCAAAAATGCCGCCACTACAGACTTCCAGTCCCGCATCCCGGGCTATTCGAATCGTGTCGACTCGTTCTTGCCAGGTATGAGTACGACAAATCTCTCTATAATGACTTTCAGCAGACTCAATATTGTGGTGATAGCGGACGACTCCCGCTTCTTTTAAAGCGCGGGCTTTTTCTTCGGTCAAACTACCCAAGGAAGCGCAGATGTTCAAATCACCTCGATCAACCATTTTCCCGAGAGTGCGCACGAGTGAGTGAAAATCTTGATCTTCCGCTCCGCCTGGCCCACTGGTAACAATCGAAAAGCGGTGAGCTCCGTCTTGAAAAGCTTGCTCAGTGGCTTGAAGAAATCGCTCTTCCGAAAGCAGCGGGTATTCTTTTACACCAGTCTGGTAATGAATCGATTGAGCACAGTAAGAGCAGTCTTCGGTGCAACGACCGGATCGACCATTTATAATCGCACAAAGGTCGCTTCCTGACGGCAAAAATTCTTGCCTGATCCGATCTGCCCACGCAAATAAAAAAGGCAAATACGCCCGTTCAGTGCGAATAAGCTCGACTCCCTCTTCATAGTTCAATTGCTTTCCTGCTAACACTTGGCGGGCTAATTCTTCAATCCTTTTTTCCATCTCTTCTCTCTCCTTCAACAAAAATAGGAAGCACCTTCACGGTGCTTCCTATTTTAGCTCGTTATTTTCTTATTGTAAACTTATTTTTATTTTAAGTTTACAATAAGTTTTATTTATTTAAAATATATTTCTCAATCGCTTGAGCGACTCCATCCTCTTCACATAAGCCAGTAATATGATTAGCGATTTTCTTCACTTCTTCGCGAGCTCCCCCCATGGCAACTCCAAGTTTTGCGAATTTGAGCATTCCCAAATCATTGTCTGCGTCCCCCATCGCCATAACTTCATCTTGGCTAATCCCTAATCGCTCACATAAGAAAGCAACAGCCTTTCCTTTTTCCGCTTCTGGCGCAGTGATCTCAACATAAGTTCCAAGGGATTGGGCGATATTTCCGCGATGATCAAATAGTCGGTGAAAAGCCTCAGCGATTTCCGCCTGTTCAACTTCATCTGTACCAATTGTAAGGAGCTTGGTCGCTTTGTCGATCTTCCAGAGATCGTCACCAATTGCTTCGAAAGGAACTCCCGCAACGTGAGAATATTTTCGTGCTTTTTCACTGTCTTTTTCGACAAGAAGACGATCATCTTGGTAGGCCTGTACATACCAGCCTTTTTTCCGGCATAGCTCTAGCATCTCTTGAGTCAGGTCTTTTTCAAGCTCAACTTTTCGCAGAATTTCTCCTGTACCCAGCTCTGTCACAAGCCCACCGTTATAGGTGATGACTGGCACTTCAACGCCGAGTTGCTTCACATAAGGCAGAGCGGATTTGTGCATCCGACCGGTTGCAACAGTCACAGTCACGCCTGCATCACGAGCTGCTTTCACTGCTGCAATATTGCGCTCACTAATTTTGAGTGTATGAGGAACTAAGGTCCCATCTAAATCCAAGGCTAAAAAACGTATCATCGCACGCGATCTCCTTTCAACATGACCTTTTCAAGCTCCAGCATCTGTCTTTTCATTGCCATCCCACCAGCAAAACCAGTTAAAGTACCGCTGCTTCCAATTACCCGATGACAGGGAATCACAATCGGTGTCCGATTGGCCCCCATCGCTCCACCGATCGCTCGACAAGCTTTCGGGCTGTCAACGATGAGCGCTAAATCGCCATAATTTTTTAGAGCACCATAAGGGATTTCCGCGCAAGCTTCTAAAGCTTTACGGCGAAAAGGGGTATAGTCTGATAAATCAACAGCTGTTAAAAAGGTTACTTTTTCGCCTTTCCAGTAGCGAGTTAATTCTTCTTCAAGCTTTTTCTCACGGGTGGTTTGAGGTGAAAGCGGACTTTCTATTCCTTGAAGTTCTAGATCCGCTAAAGCCGCTTCTGGGCTCTCTTTTGGAAATCCTAAAGCATATAGGCCTTCTTCTGACCAGACTGCCGCTTGATAACCGACTGAAAACTTCATAACTCGCACTTCGAGTGATTTTTGCTTCATCTCCTCAATCCCCCTTATTACTTCTGGGCTCGATGCCACTTTTGGATTGTTTCTAAAAGCCACTCATTTTCTTCGGGTGTTCCTAAGCTAATCCGTAGATATTCCGGCAGATTCCAGCCACCACCAAAGCGAACCCAGATGCCTTCGGCATTCAGACTTTCCCAGAGTGCCTTCGCATCCGGTCCAATTTTTACCATTAGGAAATTCGTTTGCGAAGGGAGTACATCAAAGCCCAATTTACTCAACTCTCTGGTTAGCTTCTCTCGTTCCTGACGATTTTTTTCTTTTACTTCTTGGGCAAAAGCCGTCTCTTTAAGCGCGATAACTCCAGCCACCGAAGCAAAACTATTCACGTTAGCAATTTTTCGACAGACGTTCATCGGTGCTAAAATTTCGGGGCTGGCAACCCCATACCCTAAACGAATACCAGCCAGTCCAAATACTTTTGAAAAAGTTCGAATAACCAACAAATTGGGAACTTCTGCTAAATCTTCCCAAGCCGAATAGAAATCTGGATCATTTACATATTCACCATAAGCTTCGTCAATGATAACCAATACATGCTTAGGTAGTGACCGAAGCCAAGCCGAAATCTCCTCCGACGGAATGATTCGCCCAGTCGGATTATTCGGATTGCAAAGAGCGACGATCTTGGTTTCTGGCCGAATTGCTGCCTTCAGAGCTTCTAAATCAATGCTTAAATCCTCCGTTGGCGGTAGCATCCGTACATTCGCCCCAGATAGTTCTGGGTCAACGAGATAAGTACCAAAGATCGGTAATGGCAGAAGAACTTCTTCACCCGGCCCGACAAATGCTCGGCAAGCCAAGTCAATAAGTTCATCCGCTCCATTGCCTACAATAATATTTTCGACTTCTTTTCCTGTATACGTTGCTAATGCTTCATAAAGCTCTCGATAATGAGGGTCTCCGTAACGAGCAATTTCCATACAGGCAGCTTCTAGAGCAGCCTTTACAGCAGGCGGTGCTCCATAAGGATTTTCATTAAAAGATAGTTTGGCAACACGATCTTGTCCAGTATGCCGACGAATTTCTGAAATAGGTAAATCTTCCACACCATAAACTGGCACAGCTAATTTTTCTAGATGGGTTCTTCGCTTCACCATTTTTTCTTCCCCCTTAAATTAAACAGACAATAGTTAACAAATTCGTTTTTAGTTAGCCTTTTCCTGCCTATAACTAAAAGAGCCCCCGACAAATGCGGGAGCTCTTTACCAATAATTATTGTTTTTCGAACTGATCTTTAGTCACTCCGCAAACTGGGCAAACCCAATCAGCTGGAATATCTTC
Organism: Negativicutes bacterium; assembly: GCA_018058445.1. Lineage (GTDB taxonomy): Bacteria > Bacillota > Negativicutes > JAGOZY01 > JAGOZY01 > JAGOZY01. The sequence continues at coordinate 6,403 of JAGOZY010000028.1, forward strand.
GAATTTGGTTCCCGGTGCGATACCACTGTCTGGATCCCCAGCAGTCTCATCATACACATAGCCACAAACTACACAAATCCATTTTTCCATGTTTTGTTCCTCCTTTACAGTGAAATAAAACTGAGTGTTACACTTCATTATTCTAACATGATTTTCAGATAATTTCAAACAGTATTCATTACTAATTAAAAGTTATATTCTGGATTTGTTTTGATCTTTCAGGTCTTTTCCCAATCCAGCCTGATGGGGATCTTGAAAAAATGTCCATACTGCTTGCGCAGAACGTTTATCTACTCCTGGGGCTTGGGCAAGTTCTTCGACCGTTGCTTCTTTAATTTTGCTAAGCGAAGCGAAGTGATCCCAAAGGGCTTGCCGTCTTTTCGGCCCAATTCCAGGGATGTGATCAAGGACGGAGACAAGATTGCGCTTGGAGCGCAATTTCCGATGATAGGTGATCGCAAAACGATGGGCTTCATCCCGAATGCGTTGGAGAAGTCTAAGGGATGGCGAATGGTGGGGAATAATCACTGGGTCTGATTCACCTTCCCGATAAACCCATTCAAATTGTTTGGCAAGACCGACGACAGCCACTTCGCCGAAATCACATTGTCGGATTACCGATAATGCTGACGAGAGCTGCCCCTTGCCGCCATCAATGATCATTAAATCTGGGTGAGGGAGCTTTGCATCTCGACATCGCCGCCCAAGAACTTCTTCCATTGACTTAAAATCGTCTGGTTTTCCTTCCACGGTTTTCAGTTTATAACGCCGATAGGCCCCTTTATCGGAAACTCCATCGGTAAAAACCACTAAGGACGCGACAGTTTCCGCTCCTTGCGTATGAGAAATATCGTAACATTCAATTCGCCTCGGCAACTGATCAAGCTCTAACCATTGAGCTAGATCCTCAAGAGCCGTTTCCGCGACAGTTTGATCTGTGCGAATCCGAACTTCAGCCTGCTCGAGGAGATTTTTGGCATTGCGAGTCGCCATTTCAACCAGTTCGACTTTTGTGCCTCGTTTTGGTACTTCCAAGGTGACTTTTCCGCCTCCTCGTTTTTCACTAAGCCACTCAGCAATAACTTCCTGATCAGGAAGCTCTGTCGGTAGGAGTAATCCTTTTGGAATTTGTCCTCCTTGCCCATAATATTCTTTGAGGAAAGCTGCCACGACCTCGGCATCTTCTCCTTCCGAAGCGTTATCCAGCAAGAAGTGATCCCGACCGGTAATTTGGCCGTTGCGCAGGAAGAATACTTGTATGCAGGCTCCTTCGTGACTACGAGCAAGACCGATAACATCCCGATCTTCCTGGCCTTCTAGGCGGGCATGCTGGCGCTCCATCACTGCATCTAAGGCTTTCAAACGATCTCGCCACATAACTGCTTCTTCAAAGCGAAGTTCCGTAGCCGCGGTTTCCATGTAGCCTTTTATTTCTTTGATCAGTTTATCATTGCGGCCTTCCAAAAGTAGCATGACGCTATCAATTCGCTTCCGGTACTCTTCTGGGCTGATGAGCTCTGCACAAGGAGCCGGACAATTGCCGATATGATATTGAAGGCAAGGACGACGGCTTTCGAGAGTTTTACAAGTTCTCAGTGGAAAAAGTCTTCGTAGGAGTTTTAGCGTTTCATGCATCGCTCCGACATTTGCATAGGGACCAAAATATCTAGCTCCATCAGCAATAACTCTGCGGGTCGGAAATACACGAGGGTATTTCTCCTGAACAGTAACCTTGATAAACGGATAGGTTTTATCATCTTTCAGACGAATGTTATATTTCGGTCGATGCTTTTTAATCAAATTACATTCTAGAATAAGTGCTTC
>JAGOZY010000242.1 GCA_018058445.1 Negativicutes bacterium
GGTTATCCAAGCGTCGGAAAATCGAGTTTGCTTGCGCGAGTTAGTGCGGCAAAGCCGGATATCGCAGCTTATCCTTTTACGACCTTGTCCCCGATTCTTGGTGTTGTTTCTTTAGGAGACGAGCGAAGCTTTGTGCTGGCAGATATGCCGGGACTTATCGAGGGCGCTCACTCTGGTAAAGGATTGGGTCATGAATTCTTGAGGCACATTGAGCGAACTCGAGTTCTGATTCATGTGATCGACTTAGCTGCTGTGGACGGAAGAAATCCCGTCGAGGATTATCAGTCCATCAATGAAGAGCTTGCCTTATATAATGAGAAATTAGCAAAGCGACCGCAAATTGTCGCTGGAAATAAAATGGATCTACCGGAAGCGCAAGAGCATTTAGCTGAATTAAAAACGCTGCTCGCAAAAGACAATCGGGAATTTTTCCCAATCTCTGCTGCGACAGGCGAAGGCTTACCGGAACTTTTGAATAGGGCTTATGAAATTCTTCAATTGCCACCAGAAGTAGAGGAAGTCGAAGACTTCAAGCTTTACGAACTTCAAAAACCGGAAACTGATTTCACGATTCATCGTGAAGATGATGGCGGATACCGGGTAAAAGGAAAAGCGATTGAACGACTCGTTGCAATGACTTACTTTGAAAATGAAGAAGCTCTTCGTCGTTTCCAACGAATTCTTCGTAAAAACGGAATTGACGAAGCCTTGAAAGAGCGTGGCGTACAAGCAGGCGAATTTGTTCGAATCGGTGATATGGAATTTGAATTCCAAGATTCTAGTATATTTGATAGATAGGGGAATTTTAATGTTAACAACAAAACAAAAGGCGTATTTGAGGTCTTTAGGTCAAACTTTGGAGCCTGCCGTCCGAATTGGAAAATTAGGCGTTACTGATGACGTGATTACCTCGGTAGAAGTAGCTTTAAAAGCAAACGAACTGATTAAAGTTCGAACACTCAGTAAAACAAGTCCTCAAGAGCCCCAAGAAGTGCTTGAGGAACTAGCCGAAAAGACGAAATCCGAGTTTGTACAAAAGATTGGTCATAATGGTCTACTTTATAAACCAAACCCGGAAAAGAAAAAACAAATCGAATTACCAAAATAAACGCGTCCTAATTAGGGTCCTCTACTAAAATCGATAGGGGGAATCTGCAGTGGGAAATACCGCAAGAAAAGATCTCAGCCAGGCAAAACGAGTGGTTGTAAAAGTGGGAACAAGCACTTTGACTCATTCAAATGGTCGTTTAAATTTAGAACAAATTGGCATGCTGGTAAGACAAATCGCCACTTTAACTAATGAAGGTCGAGAAATGATTTTGGTGACCTCTGGTGCTGTTGGCGCAGGAATCGCAGAACTTGGATTAAAAGAGCGCCCTCAGACAATCCCGGAAAAGCAAGCATGTGCTGCAGTGGGACAAGGTATTTTGATGCATATCTATCGAAATTTCTTTGCCGACTATGGGCAAATGGTGGGTCAGGTACTTCTAACGCGCGAGGATTCAGTGAAGAGAGAGCGATATGTGAATTCGCGTCGTACTCTACTTACTCTACTCGATCTTGGTGTGGTTCCAATTATCAATGAAAATGACGCAGTCGTTATTGATGAATTAAAAATTGGTGACAACGACACGCTGGCTGCGATGGTTGCTAGTATTGTTGATGCAGATTTGCTGATTATTTTATCCGATATTGATGGCATGTATGATAAAAATCCCCAAACTCATCTGGATGCCAAGTTGTTGCCGATTATCCCGCGAATTACTTCCGAAGTGGAAGCTGCCGCAGGTGGCGCTGGGAGCGTGGGTGGAACCGGTGGCATGGCAACTAAAATTCAAGCAGGCAAGATTGCGACAAGCACGGGTATCCCGATGGTGATTGCCCAAGGAAGCGCAGAGCGGATTTTAAATCGCATTCTAGCTGGCGAAGAAGAGAGCACAGGCACACTTTTTGCAGCTAGACCATCAAGACTTCACTTACGTAAGCGTTTTCTTGCTTTTGGTGCGCGATCCAAGGGGAGTATTCAAGTGGATGCCGGATGCGCAAGGGCCTTGATGAAAAAAGGATCTAGTTTGCTGCCTGCCGGAGCTATTTGTGTAGAAGGGGACTTCAAGTCAGGAGACACAGTGCGGATTCTCGATCCAGAGGGGCGGGAATTTGCTCGGGGAATCATCAACTATGACCGAGAAGAGGCCGAACAAATACTCGGAGCTTCTACGACGAATTTGGCGAAGATTTTGGGTCACAAAAGTTTTGATGAAATGATTCATCGGGATCACTTAGTCTTATTAACCGGTTTTGACTCAATAGAAAAGGGGGAACTCGAATGAATTGGCAAGAAGAGTTAAAGTCTACAGGTCAGTTGGCGCAAAAAGCCGCCCGAAAACTAGGAATTCTTTCTAGTAAAGAAAAAAACATAGCCCTGATAAAAATGGCTGAATTTTTGATAAATCATACAGAGGAAATCCTTGTAGCAAATCAGCTAGACTTGGCGAAAGCAAAAGAAAATGG
>JAGOZY010000029.1 GCA_018058445.1 Negativicutes bacterium
GCAAGTAAAACTAAAAGAAGGGTCGTGAGGAAAAGCTTAAGACCCGGTCTCATCATGCTTTTCCTCACTCCCTTCTTTACGTGACTATTTATCCTTCTCTCATTATATAGGAATACCTAGTCTATTTTAAAGAACTTTCTTTTCGTAACTGTTCAATTTTTTTGTTTAGGATATCTTCCGGTAGAGGTTTGCGTTCTAAAGCTGTTGCACTTTCGGGTCGCTCTGCATAAAGACCCATCGCTTTATCAAGGGCAGCACGACTGTTGTTGTAGTCGTAAAGCGCACTAACATTATTGGTTTGAGCCGTGGTTAATGCAACTTGTGAATCAAGTACATCTAAGTTTGTCCCCACGCCAGCTGCATAACGGGCTTGGGCAATTTTATAGTCTTCTTCGGCTTGAGATACCGCAACAGCACTGGTTTCAATTCGCTCCCGTGCTTCTTGCATATTTAGCCATGCTTCGCGGACTTCAAGCTCGACACCCTGGACAGTCAACTTATACTCTTCTTCGGCTTGAGTATGAGTTGCCATGGCTTCGCCCACTTTTCCTCGCGTATAAAAGCCATCAAAAAGATTCCATTTTACGGTTCCACGAACATTCCAGCCCATGTCATCCCAGCCTTGCCAATTGTTCCCTTCGTCGCTGCGACCATAGCCAGTAGAAACGGTTACCGTTGGCAGATACCCACTCCGAGCCCCTTTAACACTCGCTTCAGCAGCGTTTATGCTAGATTCAGCCTTATGAATTTCCGGACGATGGATCTTTGCATAATCAATGGACTCTCGAATTTTTCGGTCATCAGGGATATAGCTAAGATCATCTTTTAAAACAAGCTTTGTGTCCATCGGTATCCAAATCAAGCTAGCAAGTTGTGCGTAAGCGAGATCACGAACATTTCTTGCTTTAATAAACTCTTGACGGGCATTGGCTACTTCTACTTCTGAACGAAGAACATCTGCTTTCGCCACAATTCCAACTTCGTATTGAAGGCTGACATTTTTCAAATGCTCCTCAAGTCTTGCGACGGATTCTTCCGCAACTTCGGTCTGTTTTTCGCCCTGTAGGACTCCAAAATAAGCTTGAGTCGTATCTAGCTTAAGCTGCTGCTCGGCCTGAAGGACTCCATAAGTCTGTCCTAAGTAATTTTCTTTGGCTTGCTTCACAGCGGCTTGTGTGGATCCGCCATTATAGACAGTCCAGCTCAAGGCCAATTGATTATCAAAGCCATTATTAATCATCGTGCCAACTGTGGAATTTTCCGTGCGAACACGGGCTGCGTCATAGGTATATCCAAGCGTAGGCCAATAGCCTGCGCGAGCTTGCTGAATTCTACGATTTGCCGCTTGTCTTGCTGCATCTGCACTGGTTAGTTTCGGATTATTTCCCATAGCAAGAACAAGTGCGTCATCTAAAGTAAGTTCAAGTGTACCGGCATTTACCGAGTCTTGATAGCTCATTTCTATCGCTTCACCAGTAGGCACCTCGGCCGCATAAGTTTCAGCTGTCGCTGTAGATAGTACAGTAAGTGCAACGAGCATTTTCATTTTCCAGGATCTTTTCAACATCTTGGGGTTCCTCCTTTTATCAGTCCAGAATTCCTCAGATTAAAAATTTTGACGAACCCCTAAGTAAGTAGAGGTTGCGCGACGCCGACCGTACACTTGGGCATAAATGGAAGTATCATCACCAATCGCTGCCTCGCCTCTCGCCCGCCAATGAAAATCATTCGGGTCATATCCGTCCAGGCTAAATTTAAGCCAGTCTGTCGCCTGCCAATCCACACCGGCTCCGAGCTTTGACTCGAAAATTCCCGCTCGGTAACTAAATGCCCCTACTCGTCTGCCACCTTGGAATAACACGTGATTATCTTCACCGATATCTTGTACGCCCATTCGCACAAATCGACTATTCCCTATAGTAATATCTGCGTCTCCTCGCCAGTTTCTTTCGTCAGGCGAGTAGCTGAGCTCCAACCCTCCTTGAAAGAACTTCGGAGCTGCCGAAGTTGGTTTTCCTTTCGCAGCCGGATTATTGGGATCTTGAGTCGATTGGGTCGGCTGACTGCGTCCGCCACCTAAGATACGATTGATTCGACTACTCGCATCATTGGCATTTTGCAGCGTTTGCTGTACATTTTCGATTGTCGCCGGATCTGTTGCAACCTTTTCAACTGCCGCAGTAATGTTATCCATTCGATGGACGACACTTTGCATATCTCGAAGCATCAGTTTGATCTCTTCTGCCGTCTTCCCATCATCTGCCACAGTCGTCAACATATCGTCCGCAGTTCGAACCAAACGTTTCATATCCTCTGATGTAGCTCGCAAATTAGAAACAATTGCCCGAACGTCAGCTTCGCTGCCTGTACTCATCCGATTAACGCTTTCACTGGCAACTCGCAGATTTTCACTGATGACGCCTAAATTAATCATCGTCATCTGAATCGCTGCTTTTGTTTCTTCTGCACCGACAATATCGTTGAAATTAACAACTACAGATTCTAAATTCTCTAGAACCCTTGTCGCCGAAGCCATCATCGCATCTACGCTGGGTGCGGGTACACCCGTCACCATAGTGCCGGGTTTGAGAAACTCATCGGTTGGATTGGTAGGCGGATAAATGCCCACATAGCGAGTCCCCATCAGTCCTTCAAGCCCTAGAGAAAAATAAGAGCCGACCGGTACTTTCACTCCTGGATTCACCCGAACTACTGCTTCCACGCCATTGGGGAGTAGATTAATCGCTTCAACCCGTCCAGCTTGAACCCCTGCATAACGAAGCTGATTACCGATAGCAAGACCATCGGCTGTTTCAAAGAATATTTTTAACGTATACCCTTTAGGTCCACCGATTTCGACTCGGTTAATAAAAAGACCTATCGCAAGAATTAAAGCCAGACCGATCAGTGTAAATAGTCCAACTCTTGCTTCATCGTTCAGCTTCATGAATCTGCCCCTCCTATCGTAATTCCAGTTCCTAATTCGATAAACTGCCGTACCTCGGGCACCGAGCTTTTAAAGAATTCTTCTTTGGGGGCAAGTTCGATGAGCTTCCCCTCATTTAGCATCGCTACTCGATCCGCCATCCGATATACACTGCTCATATCATGAGTGACCACGATCGAAGTAACCCCTAGCTCTTTTTGCGTCTTTGTAATCAGTTGATCAATTTGATAGGAAATCACTGGGTCAAGACCTGAAGTCGGCTCATCGTAGAGAACAAGTGGGGGATTCGCCGCAACGGCTCTTGCAAGTCCTACTCGTTTTTTCATTCCGCCGGATAGCTCCGAAGGCATTGTCTTTTCATATCCTTCAAGCCCCACCAATCGGAGTTTCTCTGCAACAATCGCCGCAACACTTTCTTGTGAAAGTTTTTCATGCTCCCTGAGGGCAAAAGCGACGTTATCGCCGACGCTCATCGAATCAAAAAGCGCAGAATACTGGAAAACCATCCCCATTTTTAGCCGTAGTTCATTCAGCTGACTTTTATCAAGGTCTGCTACATTTTTTCCTTCAACAAGAATGCGTCCCTTGGTTGGTTTTAAAAGACCTATCGTCAAACGTAGCAAAGTGCTTTTTCCTGTGCCCGATGGGCCAATAACAGCCAAAGTCTCTCCTTGATAAACATTAAAAGTAACACCTTTCAGAATTTCCTTAGTCCCGAAGGAAAGATAGACATCTTCATATTGGATTACAATTGGTTTTTTCGACTGTTCCATCGGTTCCTCCTTGAAGATTAAGATTTATTATCAAGTAGATTTAATTTTTAAAATAAAAGAACCGTCAAGAAGTAGTTGCATATAAAGATCAGCATAATTGAGACAACCACTGATTCAGTCGTCGCCCTACCCACTCCTTCAGCACCTGGCGCTGCATGAATTCCTTTATAACAACCAACTAAAGCAATAATTCCACCAAAGAAAAATCCTTTAATGATTCCTGCTGTTAGATCATCTGTCGCTGTAAGAAGTTGAATGGAATCTAAAAAAATCTGACCGGTAATATCTGTGTAATTAACAGAGACAAAGTAGCCACCGAGTGTGCCAATTGCCACAGAAAAGCCGATAAGAATCGGCAGCATGCACACGCAGGCAATCAGTCTTGGGAGAACCAAATAGGATACCGGCGGCGAGGCCATCACTTCAAGCGCATCAAGTTGTTCGGTAACTTTCATCGAACCCAGTTCAGCGGTGATTGCAGCACCCACTCGTCCGGCGACGGTAATCCCCGTAAGAACTGGCCCAAGCTCCCGCCCCATCGAAATAAAGATCATTCCCCCAAGAGCACTTTGAGCGCCATATTTGACAAACTCATGTGCAAGTTGATAAGTCATCACCATTCCGGTAAAGAGTGATATCGTCAAAACAATGATCAACGAATTCACTCCCAAAAGAGAGGCTTGATGCAAAGTTCTACCTAAATGAAATTTGCCGATCGAGCAGATCGTTTCCCAAGTCAAGCGAGTAAAAGCGCCTAAACTGCTTAAATAGGAAATCGTCACTTGACCAATAGGTGTGAGAAAACGATTCATTTATCCAAACCTCCTTTGCTTCAAGATCTCATTTCTTCACTTCCAAAAGAATCTCAAAATCGCCATCCATAATCCAAGGCATTTCTTTTCTCGTCTTATTAGGATTCGTTAAAATAGGCGTTTCACCTTGTTTTACACTAATGAGATCTCCGGCAGCTTCTTGCTTAGTTGTTTCTTCTGGCAAATCTGTATTTTTTGGAAGGCTCCAATCATATTCTGGATTTCGCTTTAGAGGGAGCGGATAACTTTCTAAGATCAGCTCTTGATTTCGGTCTAAGTCTAAGTAGGTTCGGGTAAGTTCATCTAAGTTCGTTGGAATTAACCATTTTGTTTCAGCAAAGGTGATCATCTGGCCAATGACTTCTGGCGGCAAGTTATCTAGATAGCCACGACTTGCTCCACCACGTACGATCAATACCCAAGGTCCTGGCGCCGCGTCTGGTGGAATTTGATAAGTCATTCGCTCTACATAACGAGGCTTTCTAAAAGGTTGAATTTGAATTTCAACGCCAATTGTTTCTCCAGGCTTCACACGGTCTTTTGTAGTTCGCGCTTGGATCACTTTGGCGACTTGTCTTTCATTGGTAATATCAACAACAACGTCGACTTCGTCAATTTGTACTTTTTCAAAAGGATTAAAAGCAAGTAGATGTAAAAAATCACTTAGCTCAGCAATAGAAACTTCGCTTACTCTTTCGCTGCTGTAGAAAAAATTCTCTCGAGTAATTTCACCGCCGGGTAAACCTTCTGCTTTTATTTTCATCTGAACTCGTGCGGTTCCGCCACCTTCACGATCCAGCACTTTATCAATCCCACTATAAACGCTCACAGGGATTAAACTAGATTGAAGGCGCTCATCTTGTATCACTTGAAGGTTTAGAGTTTTTTCTCGTGCTTCGGAAAGATCACGAACTTTTACATTAGTGGCTGTCACAGAAGGAAAAGTACCAATCAAACCGCTAATCCCAGCTGACCGATCTTGATCGACCCGGCCGACTGGTGTTCCGATTGTCCCAAGTTTAAAAGCTGATTGCAGGCTAGGAATTACCCCTTGGATACTCACATTAGTCATATAATAATTGGTTTGGCCCTTTTGCATAAAAGGATGACCAAAAGCGATCACTTGGTTATCCTCCACCCAGGTGACCGTGCCAATCGCGCCCATACTGACATCGCCTCGAACTAACTGCACGCCAACAGATCCGCCAGTCTCAAGAGCTCCATAGTCATCACCCCAACCTCCTCCACTTTCATAAGGGACAAGGTTATAAGGTGAAAGCTCTTTTTTGAGCATTTCCATCGCTCTTGGAGTCAAACCACTCACCATAATCGGGGTTGAAATCGGCCGCATACCCTCTTTAGGGAGAGTCACTTCTGGTAATTGAGTCGTTACTTTCTCATGGGCTGCTTCTAAAATTACCTCTTCGTTTGAATCTTTAGCGGAGCTCTGATTTTCTTCTTCAGATCCCTGATCTTCTTTTTTCTTCGTTGGAATCACTTGCAAAATTTCTTTTGCTCTTTCTTCCTCAAGCTCTCGTGGATTCATCATCACTTCCCACTGGTCCAGCGAAATCGTTTTTCGTGGCGGTAGTGGCGACTTTGGAAGATTCCACAAGTTGATCATATCTGCCGCAGGGGTCAGAAGGCCAAGCCGTGCATCGGCAAAACCCCAACCATAAGCAACCGCACCAACCAATTTTCCATCAACAAAAACCGGGCTGCCACTCATTCCTTGAGCAATCCCACCCGTTTTATCAATCAATGGTCCCGAGACGCGAACTAAAATCAAATCGCCTGCCGGTCCCTGCTGTTTAAGAATTCCTAAGATTTCAACATCAAATTTTTCAATCGTAGTTCCCTGAACAACGGTTTTTCCAATTCCAGTCATTCCCGCTTTAAGCTCTGAAACTGGAAAAACCGGTGGAGCACTTTGCCCCACCGGAAGCCCAGCTAAAAAAATCAAGGAAAGTAATCCACTTAAGAATATCGCCTTTAATCGATTCATCGCTATCTCCCGTTCATTGATCTTCGTCCAGTCTAGCTATCTACGAAGAAACCAGTTTTAATTTTCAAGTTTTCCCTGATAGAAGGAAAGCGGCGTCAAAGATTTTTGCTTTTTCGCCGCTTTAGGTTTTAAAGTTTTGCAGGTTCGACTCGAACTACAATTGCCCCAGTCTTAACCATACTTCCTGGCGTTACTAGCACTTCTGCTACAACTCCACTAACTTTTGCTCTTGAGGTCGGAGCCACTCCCACCAACGTTTCTACATTTACGAGAACGTCTCCTTCTCTTACCTGAGTTCCTACTGTTACCAGCCCTTGTGAGGACACTCGTCCACTTAATACTGCTGGGTGATCAACCAGCCCATATGAATTTGCTGCAACGGCTACCCCAGTTGCCATAAGCAAAAATAATCCAACTAGCCATAGGCTCCATTTTTTCTTCATGGTGCCACCTCCGTTCTCCTAGGGATATTATACCACATTTCTCTTTATTTTCCTCTTTTTGGTACGACGATCAATGCGGTCGGTACGCGTCGCTCCGATCCATCGGAAGGGGAGTTTAAGATCTGACCCTCTGCAACAATAGCGCTAGAGCCCCCACCATCTAGGTTCATCGCTTCAACAATGCCTTGATCACGGAGATATTTTGCAAGTTCCTCTAAAGTCATCCCAACACTGGTTTGACTACGCCCATCAACGACAATCAGCCAAGTTGCCCCCTTGGCCGTCTCGCCAATCGCAGTCCGGGGAGCTCGACCGACTGAAATATCCGCTGGAAACGCCTCTTCTCGAGACGTTACCTTGATTTTCCCATCAGCGATTAGTCGAGGCCCAGCACTGATTAAATGAATGGTCTTTTCCCAATTGTTCCCATTTTTGTCACGAATTTGTACGATTTCGCCGGGGGCTAACCCGAAAAGTAAGTCTGCAGCTTGACCATGAGCTGAAAGTACTTCTTCTTTTCTGCTCAGCGAACTATCGCCATTTCGAATACTGGTGATTTTCTGATCTTCGATTTGGACTTCAAGACCCCATTCATTTGTTTCTGTATGTCGGCCCTGCCAGAAATTATATAAAACCAATTGATTATCGCCGCGAGGTACATTAATCCCGTCAATTGTAACTTCCCGTTTATCCGGTAAAACAGCTTTTCCCTGATAAGAAAAAGTACCGACTACATTTTTTCCATCTTTGGTAAATCCCCAAGCAGTGCGGTTTTGTCCCGCCCCACTCACCCATTGATTATCAATTTTTAGATTACCAATTACTTGTCCGTTGGAAGCAAAGTAGCCCCCATTAACTGCGCCAATCGCGTTCCAAAATTTGGCAAGACTACTTACAGTTTCTCGATGCCCAACTTCACCGCCCGCCAAAACAGGGCGAATTTCGCCTGCACCTGATGCAATTTTTAGTGCATAAATTTGAACTGGTTTTCCGTTAATTGTCGTTTTATGGTAACTAGAGATAATACCTGGGGCAATTTCGCTCTCTCGCACGACTTCAGGTGGTTCACCTAAATCGAGAACAATTCGATCTGGCCCCTTTAATGTTAAAATATCCCAGTTACCTTGCTCAAAAAACTTCACTTTGATTACCAAGGTTTTACCCTCTTTACTCAGTTG
>JAGOZY010000030.1 GCA_018058445.1 Negativicutes bacterium
CAGACAACTTCTGTCTGACTTACAAATTGACCCTGAAAGTGAAGTTGCGTTTTCTGAAATTCTCGTTAAGTTTGCCGAACTTTATTCGTTAGAACAGTTTGAAAAGCTTTGCATAAGCTGTGAATGGAAGCCTTTGGGCTATTGCGAAGCAGGACTTAAGAGGCATCTTCGAGAATATTTAAAAGAATAAAGATTTCCTAAACTCTGATTTTGTGGTAAATTCAGGATATAGGGTGGCATGAAAGGTGAGGGAGTCAGTGGAGACAGAGAAAATTCTTTTAATTATTGCGGTTCTGATAGGACCTGGTTTGATAGGAATGCTGGGGAAATGGATTTTCGATCTATTTCGTACGCCAGCAAATGGAAGCTTAAAAAAATAAATGGATGATAAAAAAAGCCCTTGTAATTTGCAGATGCAAATTACAAGGGCTTTTTTCTTTAGTGTGACTGAGGGAAGATGATCTTGAAGGTGGTTCCTATGCCAAGTGTGCTAATTACTTCAGCCTGGGCATGGTGTTTTTCGATAATTTCTTTGGCGATCGAAAGTCCCAGTCCGGTGCTGCTACCACTTCGATTTCGCGACTTGTCACTTTTGTAGAATCTTTCCCAAATATAGGGAAGGTCATCTGGTGAAATTCCGCTACCGGTATCGCTGACTGAGAGCACTTGATGTTCTCCTTCTCGGTTCAGCGAAAGAGTTAAAGTACCACCTTTTAAGGTATATTTAAGGGCATTATCTAAGAAGATGAGAAGAAGCTGAGTGAGTCGGTCGCCATTTCCAAGAATTGGCGGGAGGGCTTCTTCGATATTCGTGTTGAAATGCACTTCTTTTGTTTGACAGGTTTTATCAAATAGCGAGGCGACATTTTCAATTATTTCGGCTAGGTGGATCGGCTCCAATGTGAGTGGAATGTTTGGCGCTTGAAGGCGGGAGAGATCAAGTAATTCGTTAATTAGTCCTTCAAGGCGAACCGTTTCATCTCGCATGAGCCGGTGAGCGTCTTCAATTTCTTTTGTATCATTAACGAGCCCGTCGATGAGAGCTTCGCTAAAACCTCGCATAATCGTTAATGGGGTACGAAGTTCATGGGAGACATTGGCGATAAAATCTCGCCGTAGTTTTTCCTGATGCTCAATCTCGGTCATGTTTTTATCCAGATCTCGAGCCAAAGAGTTGAGGGAATCGCCCAGGTCTTGCACTTCTTTCGGCCCTTTGGTTCTTACTCGCAGACTGTAATCGCCTTTCGCCATTGCCGCTGCACTGATTTGCATGGCCTGTAAGGGTACTGCGATCGTTCGAGTAAGCGCTTGGGCGAGAAGCAAGGCAACGAAAAGAGCGAGAAGAGCGGTTAGTCCTAAATATAAATAAATAGAGCGAATTACATGGTCAATCGAAGCAATCGGGGCTTGCAAAATCAGAGTTCCACCCGGGTTATTTCGAGTTGCTGTATAAGGAATTCCAACAATCAACATATTTTCTTCGTAATAAGGATGGAAGTGAGCTTCACTCCAAGATTGACCCGAGTGGCTTTTAATTTTGCTAAGTAGTTCTTTTCCGCCTGGGATATTAGTTAAAGGAATTGCTTCTGGTGGCGAGAAGTAACTGGTATTTTTGAGACCGTTTCTTTGATCTAACGGAGATGGTTTAGGGCTAGAAATCTGGGAGACTGTCAGAGGTGCTTTCGGATGCTCTTCGGGTAAAGTTCGTTCTTCTGAAGCTAAGATTAGACGATTTTTATCATCAAGAATCCAGATGCGGGCTCCTAAGAAGTGATCCATATTATTGATAAAGCGACCAAACTGGAAGTAATTAATTTTTTCTTCTTGCCAGTCTCGGATCAGCCGGACTAAATCTTTTCCTTGGTCTTGGAGATCGCTCTGTTTGGTTTCGATTAAATAGTTACGAATTAGAGTTGGTGCACCAACTCCAATTCCTACAGTAACCGTTAGAAGGACTGCTAAGAATGAGAGAAGTAAACGCTTTTGGAGACTCATGGCTGGCACTCAAATTTATAACCGATCCCCCAAACTGTTTTGATGTCCCAAGGGGCGGTAACTCCGTCGCTTAAACCGAGTTTTTTTCGTAGCCGTTTTACATGGGTGTCGACCGTTCGAGTATCACCGCTGTAGGCGTAGTCCCACACTTTTTCGAGAAGCTGGTCTCGTGAGAGTACTTTGCCTGGTTGGGAGGCGAGAAACCAGAGGAGTTCTCGCTCTTTTTGGGTAAGGGCCAACGGCTCACCAAAGGCAGTCACCGTATGCTCCACCATATTGATGACTAAATCAGGAAATTGGAGAATGCCATTTTCATGATCATCCACTGTTTTGGGCGAGCGGCGAAGAACTGCTTTGACTCGTGCGACGACTTCGCGAGGATTAAAGGGTTTGGTGATATAATCATCAGCGCCAATCTCAAGACCTAAAATGCGGTCTTCGTCTTCGCCTTTTGCGGTAAGGAGAATAACCGGAGTATTGCTGTGCTTTCGAATTTGCTGACACACTTCAAGGCCATCTAAAATTGGCATCATAATATCAAGCAGAACTAAATCCGGCTTGAATTTTTCCAATCCTAATAAAGCTTGCGCGCCATCAGCGGCTTCTTCGACATGAAAGCCTTCTTTGCGAAAGTAAAGTGCAAGGAGCTCTCTAATTGAATTTTCATCATCGACAATTAAAATTGTTTGTTCGTTCATTTTTCATTCCCTCATTTTCGATATTTATTCCAGAATACTACAAATTGAACGAAGGGAAAACCCCAGCCACAAATTGACTGGGGTTTGAATGGGTGAGAAAGTGTTAGGAATGTTCGACGTACAGTTCTCCATCATCCCAGTTTAAACGGCTAGTAGAGTCATTTCGCTGCCCTTGATGAGGAGACTTCATGTCATAGGATTTATGTTTGCCACGCATCGGGCTCGGCCCTAAGTTTGGATTATTTCCCCATTCGTCAATTCGTTTAAGTTGATAGTCGGCCTGATCTTTTGTAATCCAGCCCCAAGCCAGTTGTTTACTGACCAGTTCTTTACGAAGTTCAGCTTTTTCTTTTCGCCATTGTTGAACCTCAGCTTTTTGTTCTGCAGTTAAGCTTGCCTGAAGATTCATCCGTTGTTGATGGGAGCCATCTCGCATAGGGCGATCTTCTTTGGATTTAGGATTATTTTTCATATGATCTTGGAGTCTTTGGCGATTTTCTGTCGGAGTGTTGTTTGTCCATTCCGTAGTTCGTTCTATTTTTCGTTTGGCTTGTTCCGGAGTAATCCAATTCCATTCGACTTGCTTGGTCATGATTTTCTTTTGTAGAGCTAGGTTTTTCATTTTCCAGTCAGTCATTTCAGACCGTTGAGAGTCGTTCATTTGCTCCATACGAGTAAACAGATAAGCTCGGTTGTCATCACCTCTATGATGGGAAGCTGGATTTGCAAAGCTGACTGCGCTATTAAAAGTTAGCACAACTGCGGCAGCTAAGGCTGCAAAGGTGGTCTTTTTCATCATTGAAAACTCACTCCTTTTATTTGCTTGATAGATTTATTCTAACGATGCAAAAGGGCAGATGTATGGCTGGTTTGTGAACAAAGATAGACATCAAAAGAGAAAAATAATAAAAAGTAGCTGAATCAGTTCTCTTACCTTACTTTTTCCGGTATACTTAAGAAGTACGAAAATGTAACTTTGCAAATAAATAAATGAGGATATGGGAAAAAATGATACTTGCGAAATTAGGGGCGATTATTTTTACGATGGGCGTGTTACTGCGCTTTAAAGTGCCGATTGGACATACCGTCGCGGCGACGAGTATACTCCTGTGGGGAATTTCCGGGATGAACCCTGCTGTTTTAGGACATGCGGCTTTGACAACTTTGCAAGATCCTCGGGGTTGGATTATTGCTGGGGCGCTATATTTTATTATGTGGCTAGAGTATCTTTTAAGAACTCGGGGTGTCATGGACGGCTTCCTATCGGCGATCCAAGAGCAAATTCCAAATCGTAAAGCGGTAATGATGATCATCGCAGCATTTTTGGGACTGCTTCCTTCATTGGGAGGAGCCATTTTCTCTGCGCCGATGGTGGAGAAGATCAGTCAGCCCTTGGGACTTTCGCCAGAGAAAAAAACCTTGGTCAATTATTGGTCGCGTCATCTTTGCGAATATGCAAATCCGATGGCGCCAGCGTTACTTCTGGCTTGTGCAACAGCTCAGGTTCCTTTAAGTGGGATGCTAGCTCATTTGCTGTGGTATGGAGTGCTTGCTGTAGCTGTAGGCTGGTGGACTTGTTATCGTGGGGTGCCGGACGTACCGCCGGAAAAGCTTCCGACGTCTGTTAGCCATCGCCGGGCTTTGATTCTTGCACTAGGGCCTGTGGGGCTTATTTTTGTTCTTATCCTAGGATTTAAGCTAAATGCAGCCATCGCGACTCTTATTTCCACATCTGTTTTGACGCTAGTCTTGTGGCGCGGACTTGGCGATTTTAAAAAGCAAGTGATAGAATCCTTTAATATTAAAATCTTCTGGGGCGTGGGTGCGATTTTATTTTTTCAGAGTGTGTTGATTGAAACCGGAACGGTCAGTGAGCTGGTCGAATATTTTAAAGTAACTGGTTTTTCACCAGCGATTGCACTCTCTGCTTTGGCTTTTGTTATGGGGTTGCTAACTGGAATGTCTCAAGGATTTGTCGCGATTTCCTTTCCTTTGGTGGCAGGAATCGCAACTGGTGACGTTTCGCTTGCCGTGCTGGTCTATGTTATGGGAAGCTCTGGACAGATGCTGACACCAACTCATTTGTGCCTTACATTGACAGCTTCTTATTTTCGAGCAGATTTGATAAAAGTATTCAAAGAATTGATACCGATGCAAGTTGTTTTAATGGTGGCTGCGGGTCTGATTTATTATTTAGGACTTTAGATTGAGAAAAGATATTCGTAAGAATATCTTTTTTTGTCGGATAAAAGATATTTTTTGCAGGTGAATACCCGACTAAAACCGTATTGTAATAAGTAAGCAGGAGGGGAATCAAAATGGAAAGTGAAATCCAAAAACATCGTGTTCAGATTGATCAAATTGATCATCAGATACGTGAACTTTTAAATAAGCGGGCAACTCATGCCCAAAGCATTGGTCATTTAAAAGGGGAGAAAGCGATTTATCGGCCTGAGCGAGAAGCTCAGGTTTTGCGTAGAGCTGTTGCTGATAATGCCGGCCCTCTACCGAACTCCGCCATTTTTCGACTGCAAAGAGAAGTGATGTCGGCTTGCCTAGCACTTGAAAAACCACTGCGAGTCGGCTGTGTGGCAGATTGTGATTTGTATGGCGAAGTGGCGGCTCGATTGCAATTTGGTCAGAGTGCTCAATTACAGCTTTTCCAAGAAGAAGTCTTGCTGATTGAGCAAGTGCGGTTAGGCCAAGTGGATTATGGCATCATTCCTTTAGGTAAAGAGAATGGAAGTTCTTTGCTGAACCTAGCAAAAAAAGGGCTATCTCTTTGTGGTGAAGTGTTTGTTTCCGAAATTCAAAATCAGGATGAAATTCTTCCGTTTATCACTTTTGGAAAAGAGGCGATTCCGGCGAGTGGTATCGATAAGACTTTGGTTTTGCTAGAAGGTGAAATGAGTGCTCTACAAGATCTGATCAAGGAGCGGGGAGTAGAGCTTATCATTCAAACAGAGTCTGTTTTCGGTAAAGATGCAGCGGCACAAATGCTGCTACTTGCAGTTGCTGGGCACAAAGACTCAGAACCGTTAAAAACGTTTTTGAAAATGCTCGAAGAGGGATCTTTCCCAATTCGATTTATCAGTTCATACCCGGATCTCTCTGATTGTTATAAATAGAAAGTAGGAAATCGAATGTTACAGATTATTTTTCGGGGGATTGAACTGGAAGAGGTAGGTCCACTAAGCCGGAGATTGGTAAATGAATTAGCAGCGGTGGCGAGCTGCTCCCGCGAAGAGATTAGCTTAGAAGCTGTTCAGACTCAAGCTGTTTGGGACGGAGAATTTATTGATGCGCCTTTTCGTGCGCAGGTTAATTGGTTTGAACGAGGTAAAGAAACCCAACAACGCGTGGTGCAAGTCTTAGATGATTTTTTATGTCATGCGGGTTATGAGGGGGCTCATATTTATTTCGTGGCGATTGAGCCGGATCAATATTATGTAAACGGACATCCTTGTGGCCAAATTGTAGGGAAGTATCGTTAAAAGGAGTGAGTTAAATGACTAAAATAGAGACACAAAAAGCTGTATTTGCTGGAGGCTGTTTTTGGTGCGTGATGCCATCGCTTCGAGCTGTGCCTGGAATCATTGTGGTAACAGCTGGCTATACAGGTGGGGATAAGCCGAATCCAACTTATGAAGAAGTTGTTGCAGGCGGAACGGGTCACCGTGAAGCGGTTGAGGTGACTTATGATCCGGCAAAAATTAGTTATGAAAAAGTGTTGACTGAATTTCTAAAAACGATGGACCCGACTGATGCAGAGGGGCAATTTGCTGATCGCGGGCCTAATTACTATAGTGGTATCTTTTATGCCTCTCCTGAAGAAAAAGAGATCGCTAAGCGAGTTTTGAAAGACCTGGATCAAAGCAAGCGTTTTCCTGATCCAGTTGTGATCCCTGTTCTCCCTGCTGTCCTCTTTTATCGGGCGGAAGACTATCACCAAACTTATCCGGAAGATTACCCGGAGCGTTTTGAAGGCTATGAAAACGGGTCCGGTCGGGCAGCTTTTCGAAAACATTATTGGAGTCCAGAAAAAGACGAAGAGGTACGGAAAAAATTGCTTACCGAAGAAGAATATCGGGTGACTCAGGAAAGTGGGACCGAGAGGCCTTTTACTGGAAAGTATTGGGATGAAGAGCGCGAAGGTCTTTATGTGGATATCGTCTCAGGAGAAGTACTGTTCTCTTCGAAAGATAAGTTTGATGCTGGCTGTGGTTGGCCTAGTTTTTCCAAACCAGTAGATGAAGTTTCAATTACTGAGCATGATGACGCCAGTATTGTCCTACGTCCTCGAACGGAAGTTCGTAGCTTGGTGGGTGATTCTCATTTGGGGCATGTGTTTAACGATGGACCGAAAGAGTTGACCGGCCTTCGCTATTGTATTAATTCAGCTGCAGTTCGGTTCATACCGAAAGAGAAGCTGGTTGAAGAAGGTTATGAGAGCTATCTAAAAATGTTTGCCTAAAGGGCTAGAGGAAAAATTTGGAGGAGGTCTTTATTTTGGAACTCACTTGGGGAATTGGTTTGCTTGCAATTGTGGGGGGTCTTCTTTCGGGCTTTATGAATTCGATTGTCGGTGGAGGTGGAATGATTTCTCTACCGATCTATATGATGATGGGGCTACCGACGACGATGGCCTTAGGAAGTAATAAGGTTTCCAGTTTGATGGGTTCTACAGTGAGCTCTCTGGCTTTTATTCGTAATGGAAAAGTGAATCGTCATCTAATGATTCGGTTTATTCCTCTGTCGTTTATTGGTTCGATTTGCGGTGTTGCTTTGGCAATGGTTCTACCGTCTGATTTTTTGCGAACGTTAGTTATCGTGCTTCTTTTTGGTGTTTGCTTATTGACGATCTTTAAGAAGGACTGGGGAACTTACTCTACATATCGACCTTTAACTGGGGTGATGTTTTTTGCTGGCTGTGTGGCAACGTTCATTTTTGGTTTTTATGATGGTTTTTTTGGCCCTGGAGTAGGAACCTTTCTGATTTTTGCTTTTTTGTTGATTGGCTGTGATTTTATTGAAGCGGCGGGAAATGCCCAAGTTCTTAACTGGGCCAGTAACTTAGCTGCGGCGATTGCTTTTATTTATTTTGGTGCGGTGGACTGGTCACTTGCCTTGTTGATGGGAGCGGCGCAGATTGTTGGCTCATTGATTGGGACTCGTTTAGCTATTTTAAAAGGTGCATCATGGGTGCGCCCGATCTTTCTAACCGTGTCTGTTTTACTGATTGGGAGACAACTGTGGACTTTGTTCCATTAAGCTGAGGAAAGGGTGAAGACTTATGAAAAAAACATTGATTGTTTATTATTCGTTTGAAGGAAATACAAGATTCATTTCAGAAGAAATCCAAAAAGTCGCGGGTGGGGATTTTTTGGAATTAAAACCAGTACAAGAAATTGAATCGAAAGGGTTTAGTAAATTTATCTGGGGAGGCAAGCAAGTTATGAG
>JAGOZY010000031.1 GCA_018058445.1 Negativicutes bacterium
CTATTTGTCTGAGATATTTGAATACGTCCTGGGCCTCCGCGTAAATCGATATTTTGCTTCACTTCATTTTCAATACGTTCTCGAAGATTTGGATCGGATAGGCGAGCTAAAAAAGCCTCTCGACCTCCAGATTGAGCCCATCCTCCAATCAAAAGTGACAATTGAGTACTAAAAGCATCATACGGATATTGATCCACTGTCGCCCGTACTCCTTCAGTACGGGACTGACGAATCTTTTCTAAGCCCTCAATAGCCTTACCCCAGTTCGGCTTTCCATCCGCTTTTAAATGACAAATATGAATTGGGGCCCCTGTTACTTTGCCCAAACCCAAAACTTCGTCTATGCTTTCGAGAAGCTCGTTATCTTCATTCCGTAGATGAAATGCGCAGACTCCACCACAAGAGGCAATAGTCTGAGCTAAAGCCAACAGCTCCAATTGATCTGAATAGCTGCTTGGTGGATATTCTAATCCGAATGAAATTCCCCAAGCGCCTTGAGACAAATTCTCTGCTAAAGCTTTTTGCAATTTTTTTCGTTCAGGTTCAGTAGCAAGTCGTTCCTCCCACCCCATGACAAAAGCTCGTAAAGCTCCATGTGGCACGACAGGTAGCAAATTAACTGCTGGCTTTAAATCTGCTAAAGCTTCAGCATAACTAGCAAAATCTGTCCACGAGGGACCGTTCACACTGGACGATCCGCTATATGCTCCTGTCCACAGATGAGAAAAAGCATTTCTTTTCTCCAAATCCTCCGGCAACGGAAAGGCTCCTTCGCCACATTGACAAATCACTTCACTAGTGACACCTTGAAATAATTTGCTATCGGAATAAGGATTGCGGAATATTGTTCTTTCTGTATGACTATGCCCATCAATAATTCCTGGTATGACAACCAAGCCCGATGCCTCTAGTATTTCGCAGTTTTCACTTTTTAAATCTGAACCTATTTTAAATATCTTCCCTCCACGAATTAAAAGATCAGCCTGGAAGCTCTCTTGACCCGAACCATCCACAATTAAGCCATTACGAATTAAAAGATCGCTCATAAAACGCCTCCAAGTCTTCTGTAAATATCTTTTCTAGAATGGTCCTAAGTGAATGATTGCAGCTAAAGCAGTCATAAATGTCGCAATAATTAACCAAATTCCAAGTAAAGGAAGCGCAAACCGAAACCAGCGATCAAAAGGTATTCCGGCCACAGCTAAATATCCCATTAAACTCGCAGAAGTAGGAGCAACCATGCCAGTTAGGCCATCACCAAATTGGAAAGCAACGACTGTTGCTTGACGTGTTAATCCAATCACATCTCCGAGTGGAACTAAAATTGGCATAGTCGTTGCGGCCATCCCTGTCGATGAGGGGATAACAAAATTTAGGATAGATTGGACAAACATCATTCCGACGGCTGAAACAGCAGGCGAAAATCCTTGAACCATGCTGGCTAATCCGTGAACAATCGTATCAATAATCTTCCCTTGCGTCAAAATCACAACAATTCCGCGCGATAATCCAACAATCAAGGCACCAAAAATGATTGTTCTAGCTCCATCTACAAATGCTCCTGCGATACGACTGGGGCCCATTCCCCCGATAAATCCTCCTAATAGTCCCATACCAAGGAAAATTGCTGCGATTTCAGAAATATAATATCCTTGCCACATTGTACCGTATACAATCAGCCCAAACCCACCTACCACAGTTAGTAACACAATCTTTTGGCGAGTAGAAAAATACTCTTCCTCGTCATTGATTCGATCCGAAATAGCCTCTACTATTCCGTGCATATGACTCTTTGTTGGGTCTTTTTTTACTTTATAAGCATACCACTGAACATATGCAATTCCGGATAATAAAAGAGCAAAGTACATACCAATACGAAACTCATATCCAGAAAACAAAGGGAGTTCTGCTAATCCTTGCGATACCCCGACCGAAAATGGATTCAAAATCCCACCTGTAAAACCAGCTAAGGCTCCCACGCTAACCATTGCAGTCCCGGCGATTCGGTCAAAACCAAGCCTATGTGCTACTGCAATGCCCAGAGGAACAAAGATGATAGTTTCTTCAGACATCCCAAACATAAATCCGCCAACAGAAAACAACGTCATTGTTGCCGGAATTAAAAATTTTTCTTTCCCTGCAAAAAATCCAATTGCCTTTAAAATACCGGCATTTAAGGCACCAGTCATTTCTATCACACGAAATGAGCCCGCCACAATAAAGAGAAAAGCAATAATTTCAGAAGCTCCTTGGAAGCCTTTTGGAAAAGCTTTAAGAACATCAATAAGCCCAACACCATAAGCCTGAATATATTTAAAGGAAGCAGGGTCAACTACCATGCGGCCTGTTGCTACGTGCTTAATTCGTTCATAAGCACCACCTGGAATGACCCACGTTGCAACTGCAGCTAGTAAAATGAATGAGAAAATAATGACATACGTATGTGGTATTTTAATTGCCTTCGATTCTTCTATTTTTTCTTTTTCCATTTTAATTTCCCCCTTATATATGATAATCAATTAATAGAAAAGCTACTGCGACACTATTTCAATATTTATCAGAAAATTCCTTTAATTTTTAAAAAGCAGGCACTTGGATGCTTAGTTACAGTTATATAAGGACCAACGAAAATTTTTTAATGCCATTCTTTTTATTCAACACATCTTCTCTTTATTTTTTTGCTTTTTCTAACCCATAAAAAAAACTAAGAATCAGTATCGAAAATCCGATAATGACAATCCAATGATTGAGCCCAAATAGATCTGGTAATGTTATTTTTCCGTAATTTCCCAAATTCAAAAGACTCTTTTGAACCCACGGATAAAGTTCTGCATAAAGACCTGCACCAGCTAGCATTCCAGCTACACCCCAAAGCGCATCCAATCGTCCTTCACCAACTGCGCCAACTGAAGTGCCTGGGCAATAGCCTAACAAAGACCAGCCTACACCAAAAATTAATCCACCAAAGACAACTCCACCGATTGTCATCGTTTTTAACGAAAGCTTTACAAGCCCCATATCTTTGAGAATATAAATTCCAATCATAGCAACTAAAATATGAGATAGCATAAATTTAAAAATTGTAAAATCCTGAAGTCGTAAAGCAGCGATTTGCTTGTCGTAGCGTAATACCTGTCCCCTTTGCATAAGAAACCCAAATAAAATACCTGTAATCAATCCGTATAAAAGTTCCATTATTTCGTCCCCCTGCCATAAAGAAAGTAAGTGCCAATGAGTCCGCCAAGGAAAAACATCGCCAGCGCTACAATTCCACTCACTGCTAACTGAGAAACTCCGCTCAAGCCATGCCCACTTGGGCAACCATCTGCAAGACGAGCTCCAAACATCGCAATACTACCACCAATAAATGCAAAAGCACCTCGTTTACCTAAAGAACTGCCGAAGTGTTGTTCCCACATCGTAGGAATTTTTTGAATTTTAAAGTCGTCAAACAGTTTAGCTGCAATGAAAGCCCCAACACCAATACCAATGACAAACATCCATTGCCAGTCAATTTTTGGCAATTCTTTCATGAAATAAGGCATTTGGGCCACTCGTTCTGGGGTAAAAATACCTTCTAGCATCCCAGTAGTTCGCACAAATGTAGTCGATGCTCCAAAATATTTACCTGTAAACCATACCGACAGGACAGCTACCACACCGCTTAATGCACCGCTAAAATAAGGATTCCATCCTTTATTCTCATCCATAATATAAATCCTCCAAAATCAAGATTTACAACAATATGGCCAGGCGGCAATGCCACCTTCCATCACTTTAACATTGATGATATTGCCTTCACGGAGAATACACTGAGCTTCATAGCCTCGTTGACTCACTTTACAGAAAGCGATAAATTCTTGATCTTTATTGAGTCCTTGCATTTTTTCTCGCAACTCTCCTAGAGGAATCTGAAGTATTTCACCATTGCAGTCTAGCCCACAAGTTTGACATTCTCCCGGAGTACGGACATCTAAGAAAATTGCTTCTCCCTTTTCTACTTTAGCCTTTGCCTCTACTACTGAGATACCACTAAATTTATTGGCCAATTTATTCATGACTGCATTGGCCGCAGTAGCTATCATATCAATTGGTGAATTATAAGGAGGTGCGTAAGAAAGATCAATATCAAATAAATCATCGATAGTACCGCCGAAGTTCAACACCGATGCAACCACATCAATCCGTTTAGCTACTTCCCCTTTGCCAATTCCTTGAACCCCTAATACTTTTCGAGTCTTCGAGTCTACAATCAATTTCAAAGTAACTAGACGAGCATTTTTCATATAGTGTGGACGGTCTGGCCCAGCTACCAAAGCAGTAATATAGTCATAACCTTGAGTTTTTGCATCTCTTTCACTAAGTCCGGTTTTACCGATCGTAATGTCGTGGATTTTTGCTACAACAGTGCCCGCGACTCCTTTGAAGCGAGTCTTACCGCCTAAGAGATTTTCGCCGATCACTCGGCCTTGTTTATTCGCAATAGATCCCATTGGAGAGAATACTTTCATGCCATTCACTATATTGGTAGATTCCACACAGTCCCCACCAGCAAAAATTTCTGAATCGCTGGTACGCATATATTCATCTACCCAGATCGCTCCAGTCTCACCGATCGTCAAACCAGCTTCTATGGCTAATCCTACATTCGGTTTTGCACCAATCGCTAGGATCACTAGATCCGCTGAAATTTCTTGTCGGTCAGTCTTTACTCCAGTCACTGAATCTGAACCCAGCAATTTCTCTACTTTTTCGCCAGTCACTAACTGGATCTTTTTTGTTTTTAAATATTTATGACCGATTGCCGCAATATCTTCATCTAAAAAGGCCGGAAAGATTTGATTTTTCATTTCTACTAGGGTCACATTCAGCCCTTGTTGAGTTAAAGCTTCGGCCATTTCCATCCCGATCAAGCCAGCTCCGATAATCACTGCATTTTTAAATTTCCCAACTTCAATTCCCGATCGAATCGCTGCCGCGTCATCTGGATGCCACAGAGGAAAAATATTTTTAAAATCAATTCCTTCTAAGGACGGACGGACTGGTGAAGCTCCAGTTGCAATGACTAATTTATCATAAGGATAAGTTTGTACATCTCCAGTTTTCAAATCTCTCGCTTCCACGATTTTTTTCACTCGATCAATTTTCAAAGCCTCTATCTCGGTGTACACATCAATATTTTTTGTCTTTTTAAAGTATTCCGCATTCCGTAGATTTCCAGCACCAGTAGCCATCAATTCTTTGATCTCATGAACTTCTCCTCCTACATAATAAGGCATTCCACAAGCTCCATAGGAAATGATCTTCCCTCTTTCCAATACGGTAATTTCTGCCTTTCCATCTTCTCTTCTAGCCTTGGAAGCAGACTTGAGTCCTGCTGCTACTGCTCCTATGATTAAAATTTTCATTTTTAAAACCCACCCTTCTTTTAGAGATGAATCGCCTGTTTTGGACAAGTCACTTCACATTGACCGCACTTCATACAATTTGAATCTTCAAAAAATCCACTCTCTTTTCCTGAGCTGGGGTCTAATCCAATGGGACAAACTCTTTGGCAAGCTTTGCACTTCACGCAGGTAGAGTCGATTTTCATTTTAGATGCTTTCATTACATCACTGGTTAGACTGGCTAATGTACCCATTGGGCAAAAGGAGCACCACATCCGCTGATGATAGGTTATTCCCAAAATAACTCCAATCAGACTAGTACCGATTAGCATTCGAATCAAAAAAGTACCAATTGCTCCCCAGTTTCCCCAATGAATAGTCACTTGGAATGCAAAAATCCCCATCATAATAGTAATGATTGCAATTCTGAATCCCTTTGTTCTTACTATTCCTGGAACTGGTGTCTGAGGAGAATATTTCGACAAGATTAGATCAAAAAAGCTCCCTCGCGGACAAAAATTCCCACACCAAAATCGACCTTTAGACAAAGCCACCATAACCGGGGCAACCATACAAATTAAAACTGCAAAGCCTAACCATGGATAAAATAATCCTAAAACCATAAAAAGAAAATAAAATCCAACTACATAAGGTCTTAATACTTGAGTCATCTAATAAAACCCCTATCGCTTCAAAATCCCCGCCATTGTCCGAGTCAATTCTTTCATTTTTTCAAGCATTTTGAGATCGTTAATTTCTGCTTCGACCAAACACTCGGTCATATAGCTTTCTAAAATATGTACGATCAATTTATTGAGTGAGCCATTTACTGCACCCAATTGGAAGAGGATTTCATCGCAATCCTTCTCTTCTTCTACCATTTTTTCAATTCCACCGATATGACCTTTGATCGTTGCAAGCCTCCGAGATACACTTTTTCTTAATTCTTTCTTTACCATACCCGTCCACATCTCCCTACCCCTCCAGGAGGGGATATTTCATGTATTAATCTTAACAAATTAATAATCAATGTCAATGGGGAAAAGATTTTACTAAACTTTTTTAACCACTTTAAACTCCACGTAATCCCATATGATTTACTATTCTTATCCATCTTGATGATTAATTACAGCTATATCAAGAACCAACGTAAAAAGAACCCTAAGCAAAATGCTTAGAATCTTTGATCTTCCTCAGTGACTCCAGAGGATCCATCGCTCCAGTCTTTTAATTCAAAGAGTAAATCTACTTATTTAAAACCATTAGCATTACCTGTTAAACGGCTGATATCTTTGGGATTTCAGGCGATCACTCGTTTCATTAATTATATATATTAGGACTTATTTGCATACCGTAAGGACCCAATAAGACCCAATGTACCGCTAGCAAATCAACTTTTACCAGTTAAATCGATATCTCCCATGGAGCGCCCACGATTGTCTAAACTGACCACCACTTGATCGTTCAATATCCACTTAGATAACAAGAACATTTGGGTAAAACATATTAAATCTATGTTTTTTCTGCGAACACTGCTTTTCTCTTTTCCAGAGATAAAAAAGAAAGTCTCCTATCTATAAATAGAAAACTTTCTTTTTAGTTTATATTGAGGAGGTCTCATTCATTCCTAAAGTGGGCACTCCCCGCAGACACCCTGATATTACAATTGCTTTTTGATATTTTCATATTCTTCTTGGGAAATTTCACCTCTCGCAAATCGCTCTTGTGCAATTACTAAGGCATTGGATGTGACCTCTTTTCTTTCTGTCCATTTAGTAAAGAAAGAAAACATTCCCCAAATAATTACTCCAAAAAAGAGCATCATCAAAATCATCATCATCCCTCCCCCCATAAAAGAGTTCATCATTGGTCCTTCATAAAAACACATATTCTTCCTCCTTATTTACTAGTTCGAACAACCATCATCATTCCACCATCTTCGTGATCCAAGATATGACAGTGGAGCATCCAATCCCCCACTTCTTTTAGTGAGAATGCAATATCAACATATTCTCCGGGCGGAATATTGATAGTGTCTTTAAAGATATTCTGATCTGGTCTCACTCCATTTCGTGAAACGACTTGAAAATAACCGCCATGTAAATGCATAGGATGGTTCATTGCATGCATTCCATTATTGTCATTGTTGTGAATTCGCACCTTCATAACTTCCCCAACCTTCACGTTCATTGGTGGCACATTAGGGAAAACATTGTCATTAATAGTCCACTCTGTCATCTGATTACTACTGTCTTGGTTACTCATATTATTCATCATTGAATGACCTGCCATCCCCATCATTGAATCATTGTTCGAGCTGTTACTGCTTGTCGATTGCTTCATTCGAGAATTCAAAAATAATTCAAAATCCACTTGTTTTTCATCAATACCCGCAAATCCTTTTAACGACGAAGTTGGTAGTGGAGATTTTACTTGCTCTACGATTTCGTTCGTATAGCGAATCGGCATCTTTATTCCAAACTCCGGACGATTTGTCACTAAATAATAAGTTTGACCCACTTCACCATCAGCCAAAACTTCTACATCAACTCTTTCGCCTGGGTAAATCGTAACCGATTCTGATATCATTGGCTTTTCTAACTGCCTTCCATCGGTATGAGTAATTCTCATTTTATGATTTTGAACAGAAATTGTATGCTCTACTGCGGTCGAAGCATTCATAAAGCGAAATTTGTGAAGTTCTCCTTTAGTAAATTCTAAAGCTGGTATCCCTTCTGCACTTT
>JAGOZY010000032.1 GCA_018058445.1 Negativicutes bacterium
GTCTTTGACCTCGGAAGCTACCTTGAAAGTGCTGCAAAGAGCACTTCTCGATACGAAGCGCGGACTTGGACTAGTTGATGTAGAAGTGACTCCAGACGCATTGGAAGAAATTTCCCACCTTGCGGGTGGTGACGCTCGGACTGGCCTAAATCTCTTGGAGCAGGCAGTGGAGTGGGCAGAAAACACCAAACAATCAGTGACAAAAGATCTCTTGAGCGAAGCGATCGAAAGGCAATTGCCCCGATACGACAAAAGTGGCGATCAACATTATGATATCGTTTCTGCTTTTATCAAAAGCATGAGAGGCTCGGACCCGGATGCGGCACTTCACTATCTGGCGCGGATGATTGCAGCAGGTGAAGATCCTTTATTTATCGCTCGGCGAATTGTTATCTGTGCATCGGAAGATGTCGGCTTAGCTGATCCGACTGCACTGATGATTGCGATTGCCGCCCAGCAGGCGGTTTCCTTTGTCGGTATGCCGGAAGGGCGCATTCCACTAGCTCATGCTGTGATTCATGTCGCGAAAGCACCCAAGAGTAATTCGGCGATTGTCGGAATCGATAAAGCACTTGCGGCTTTGAGCACTTCTGGCGATTTAAGAGTTCCGGCTCACCTCAGAGATGCCCATTATGCAGGAGCAAAAACCTTTGATCATGGGGTTGGATATAAATATCCTCATAGTTATCCGAATGGTTGGGTCGAGCAGGAATATCTCCCAAGTGGACTCAAAGGGTCGAAGTTCTATAAACCCTCTGGATTGGGGCGGGATAAGTAAAAAACTTATCCCATTTTTTCTTTGACAAATTCCAACTGATTTGGTATGCTTTAAAAGAAATCGGAGTATTTAACTCGGAAATAAGGGGATGCTATGAAATTATCAACAAAAGGACGTTATGGTGTTTCTGCAGTATATGACTTAGCTCTTCATCATGGTGAGGGGCCGGTTGCCGTGAGGACAATTGCCGGTCGACAAGGTATTTCTGAACATTACTTAGAGCAACTCATGGGGCCTCTTCGTGGTGCTGGTTTTGTTAAAAGCATACGTGGAGCTCAAGGTGGATATGTTTTAGGTCGCCCACCGAATGAGATTTCGGTCGGGGATATTATCCGGGTCATGGAAGGCGAGATTGCACCCGTTGATTGTCTGCGGACTGACTGGGCAGGAAATGATCGCTGTGCAGCAAGTTGCGATTGCGTGACTCGTGGGGTCTGGGAAAATGTACGTAATAGCATCACTCAAGTATTGGATGCTATTTCTCTACAAGATTTATGTGATGAAAAGTTACCGACTTTCCATATGACTAAGGAGTGAATCAAGATGGAACGAATTTATTTTGATAATGCAGCGACCACTGCCATGGAGCCAAAAGTTGCACAAGCAATGCTTCCTTATATGACAGAAACCTATGGGAATGCCTCAAGCGTCCATTGGTTTGGTCGTGAAGCTAGAAAAGCGATGGAAGCAGCTCGTATTCAGATTGCTCATTTAATTGGGGCCGAGCCAGAAGAAATTATTTTTACCAGTGGTGGAACCGAAGCTGATAATTTAGCCCTTAAAGGAGTCGCTGAGGCTCAAGGAAAAAAAGGAAAGCATATTATCACAAGCCAAATTGAGCATCATGCGATTCTTCATACGTGTGAATATATGGAAAAACATGGCTATGAAGTTACATATCTGCCTGTCGATGAAAATGGCCTGGTGAATCCGGCCGATGTAGCAGCAGCGATTCGTCCTGATACGATTTTAGTATCGATTATGCTTGCAAATAACGAAATTGGAACGATTCAACCGATTGCTGAAATTGGAAAAATTGTTAAAGAAAAAGGAATTACTTTCCACACAGATGCCGTTCAAGCTGTCGGTGCAATTCCTGTGGATGTTAACGATCTGAAAGTTGATTTACTTACTTTAACTGGACATAAATTTTATGGACCTAAAGGCATTGGCGCCTTATATGTCCGTAAAGGAACTCGAATTGCTCCGCAAATGCATGGTGGGAGCCATGAACGCAACCTAAGAGCCGGAACTGAAAATGTGCCAGGAATCATTGGTCTTGGCGTAGCAGCAGAACTTGCTGAGGCGGAATTGACTGAAACGATGAAACGAGTCACAGCCCTTCGAGATCGACTGATCAAAGAAACATTAGCTGGCGTATCTCATTCCCGTCTCAATGGGGATGCAGTGAAGCGTCTACCTAATAATATCAACTTTAGTTTTTCTTTTGTTGAAGGTGAAGCTCTTCTCTTGATGCTTGATATGAAGGGAATTGGGGCTTCTAGCGGCAGTGCCTGTACATCAGGTTCCCTTGATCCATCTCATGTGCTTTTGGCGATGGGGCTTGATCATGAAACTGCCCACGGATCTTTACGAATCAGCCTAGGCAGACATAGTACCGATGCAGAGGTGGACTACTTCTTAAAAGAGCTTCCTCCAATCTTAGAACGACTTCGTATGATGTCCCCTCTAAGACCTAAATAAATTGATAGATAGAGCCGCAAGCCTTTGACGGCCTATTAAAGGAGATAAAATACAATGAGTAACAGCCCAAGCAATTACAGTGAAAAAGTATTAGACCATTTCATGAATCCACGTAATGTTGGAGAAATCGAAAATCCGAGTGGCGTAGGGGAAGTTGGAAACGCCAAGTGTGGAGATATTATGCGAATTACCATCGATGTCGATGAAAATGATCGCATCAGAGATGTCAAGTTCCGAACATTCGGTTGCGGCGCTGCAATTGCGACAAGCAGTATGGCAACTGAAATGGTGATTGGAAAAACCTTAGATGAAGCTCTTGAAGTCACTAATCAAGCGGTTGCTGAAGCACTAGACGGACTACCCGCAGTAAAAATGCATTGCTCCAATTTAGCAGCAGATGCTTTACATGAAGCTATTAAAGACTACATTTCGAAAAAAGGTTAATAAAAAGAGCGCTGTCAGTTGGCAGCGCTCTTTAAAATATCATCAGCTAGCAGGGAAAAGCACTCGAAGCGACGAATACTAAGGGATTGCAAATATTAACATCCGTTTGAAGGTTCAAATGGTTAGGAGGACGATTCCTTTGACTGGAAATGAATTACGAAAAAAATATCTAGAGTTTTTTGAGAGCAAGGGGCATTTAATTTTACCGAGCGCTTCTTTAGTGCCGGATAATGACCCGTCGTTGCTGCTGATTGGTGCTGGAATGGCGCCTTTTAAAGCTTTTTTTACGGGAAAAATGATGCCGCCAAAAACTCGGATTGTAACGAGTCAAAAGTGTATCCGAACCGGCGATATCGAAAATGTCGGACGAACAGCCAGACATCATACTTTTTTTGAGATGTTGGGCAACTTTTCCTTTGGCGATTATTTTAAAAAAGAAGCGATTGCTTGGGCTTGGGAGTTTTTAACGTCCCCGGAATATCTGAATCTACCGAAAGACACTTTATGGGTAACGATTCATCCAGAAGATGATGAAGCTGCCCAAATTTGGCACGAAGAGATTGGTTTGCCCCTAGAGCGAATCATTCGACTCGAGGATAATTTTTGGGAAATTGGGGCAGGTCCTTGTGGGCCTTGCTCAGAGATTTTTATCGATCTTGGCGAGGAGCGAGGTTGTCACTCAGAGGATTGTAAAGCTGGTTGTGACTGCGACCGCTACCTTGAAATTTGGAACTTGGTCTTTACCCAATTCGACAATGATGGCCAAGGAAACTATTTGCCATTAAGTAAAAAGAATATTGATACAGGAGCAGGTCTTGAACGATTAGCTTCTGTTCTTCAACATAAACCATCAAACTTTGAAACCGATTTGCTTTTCCCAATCATTGAGAAAGCCTGCAAGGAAGGACAAGTGGTTTATGGCGAAAGCATTGAGCAAGACATCTCGCTAAAAGTGCTTGCCGACCACAGCCGGGCGATGGTCTTTATGATTGGTGACGGAATTCTTCCTTCCAATGAAGGCCGCGGCTATGTTCTACGCCGGCTTATCCGGCGGGCGATTCGTCATGCACGGCTTCTAGGCATTCAAAAGCCACTTCTGGCGAGCCTTGCAAACGAAGTTTTTGAAATCATGAAAACTGCTTATCCAGATTTATTAGAAAAAGCAGACTTCATCCGCCAAATTGTCAATTTGGAAGAAAAGCGATTCCAAGAAACATTGCAGTCGGGAACTGAACTTTTGAATCGTGAAATGGATCGTTTAAAAGAAGAAAACAGCAAAGAACTTGATGGTGCCAGCGCTTTTAAGCTTTATGATACCTACGGTTTTCCTTGGGAATTGACTGCGGAAATCTTAGCTGAGAGCGATTTCAGTCTTGATAAAGCTGGTTTTGACAAGGCAATGAAAGAGCAGCAAGAAAGAGCTCGCGCTGCGCGGCAAGATGTCGAAGCAGGATTTCAGGTTCCTGATTTACGAGATAATTTAAAAGTAACTCCTCGCTTTGATGAAGAGACAACAGAATCTGTCCTTGCTTTAATCTTTGCGCAAGGAGAAGTCCTTGAAACCGCTTCCGATGGCGAAACTGTCGGAGTGATCTTAGAGTCGACCTCTTTTTACGCTGAATCAGGTGGGCAGCAGGGCGATACCGGTGTTATTGTCGGGCCTTTTGGCAAGATGACTGTCGAGACGACTCGAAAGCTCCCTGATGGTACAACTTATCAGCTAGGAGTTATTACCGAAGGAAGCCTTAGTGCACATGAAAAAGTAACCCTTGGGCTAAATAAAAACGAGCGACGAAAAACAACTCGTAACCACACAGCTACTCACTTACTTCATGCTGCCTTGAAAAATATATTGGGTGAGCATGTAAATCAAGCAGGATCGCAAGTTGGGTCAGATCGTCTGCGTTTTGACTTCTCCCACTTTTCCGCCCCAACTCCCGAAGAACTCGAAAAAATCGAGCGCCGAGTGAACTGGGCGATCTCCGAAGAGATTCCTGTTCAATCTCAACATATGAACATCGAAGAAGCCAAGGCTGCTGGTGCTATGGCGCTTTTTGGCGAAAAATATGGTGACGAAGTCCGTGTTTTGACAATTGGCGACGAAAGCATGGAGCTTTGTGGTGGGACTCACGTCAAAAACACTTCTGAAATTCTTCTCTTTAAGATTATCTCCGAAGGTGGCATCGGATCTGGGATTCGCCGAATTGAAGCAATTACTGGCGAAGCTGCCTATCAGTGGACACTCGAAAGACAGCAGATACTGGAAAAATCAGCAAAACTTCTAAAGGTGAAACCAGAAGATGTCACTCATCGTTTAGAACAATTGCAGGACGAATACAAAGAAGTTCAAAAAAATCACGAAAAGCTTCGTGAAGTCATGCTCAACCACGAAGTGGAAGGCATGCTTGTAAAAGTTCAACACGAATCAATTGGCAATTTACGTATTTTAGCAACGACTCTCGAGGCAACTTCGATGGAAGAGCTGCGAATTGTCGGAGATCTGCTTAAGCGCAAAGGCGGATCTTATGTCGCACTACTCGCTGCGAATCCACAACCAGATAAAGTACTCTGGCTTGCCCTCGCGTCTGCGGATGCAGTTGCCCAAGGGGCTCATGCAGGGATGCTGGTAAAGACAGCTGCTCAAATCACCGGTGGCAACGGCGGTGGAAAGCCGGATATGGCTCAAGCGGGCGGAACCGATCCAAGCAAAATTCGTGAAGCGATTCAGGCAGCTTTGGAAACATTGCGTGAACAACTTAGCTAATCTATAGACGCTGATTTTAAAATCTCGTATGATAGAGATAAGGTAGGAGGGATTATGATGACCGATCGTCCGATTGATGCAACTATGCATTTCAAATTTTCATCTTTGCCCCAAGACGCAGCGGGTATTTTAAACCATGTCTCTCAAGCATTGACTGAAAAAGGGTATAACCCAATCCAACAACTTGTAGGTTATCTGGTCACCGGCGAACCTGCTTATATTACAAGCCACAACCAAGCCCGAACTCTCATACGATCTTTAAGCCGTGACGAACTGCTTGAAGAGCTCGTGCGAAATTATTTAAAAGAGCATCCAAGCCTGTGATCAAAGATCGAGTTATCGGGTTGGATGTAGGTAGTAAGCGAATCGGAATTGCAATTAGCGATCCTTTTGGCTGGACGGCTCAACCGGTCATGACCTTGCATCGCACAGAGCTCAGTGATGACCTCGCAAAGATCAATGAACTCATTATCAAAGAAAATGCGAAGTCACTCGTTCTCGGATTGCCGAAAAATATGGATGGCAGTGTCGGCTTTCAAGGCGAAGAAGTGCGAGCTTTCTCCGAAGAGCTAAAAGCCGTCATTGATCCGCAAATCTCAATTTCCTTTTGGGATGAGCGTCTTTCAAGCGTCGCTGCCGAGCGAATTTTGATTGAAGGAAATGTATCACGCAAGAAACGTAAAGGGGTTATTGATAAAATGGCCGCCGTTGTCATCTTGCAGACTTATTTAGACTCAGTCTCTCAGAGATAGTTTGCTTGACAGCAAGGGGCGAGTCACCGTACAATAACTACAGATTTAAATGGAAGAAGGTGTGTTATGTCTACTGATAATCATGAACATGACCATGAACACGAATTTGATATGGAAGAATCCATTGTTGTTATGACTGATGACGAAGGAAATGAACGCTATTACCGGGAAGAAGCTATTTTCCCAGTTGGCGAAAATACTTATGCAGTTTTAGTTGAGCTACAACTTGGCGAAGACGGCGACGTGGCTGATATCGAAGGCGAACCCGAAGTATTCATGGCTAAAGTCGTTATTGACGAAACTGGCGAAGAGACTTATGTCGATCCGACAGACGAAGAATTCGACGCAGCGATCGAAGCTTATGGTGAAATGTTCGAAGAAGACGACGAAGACGAAGAATAATTTCAAAGTTTTGGCTTAATATGCAAAAAAGGAGACGAAGCTAATATGGCTTCGTCTTTTTCTTAAGAAATGGAGTATGCAGAAATGGCCTGGAAAGAAAAGATTTGTAACTATATAGAGTCGATGAGTTCGAAAGCGAAAAAGATGTCAGCTGTCGGACTTTTTGTCGTGCTACTATTAACTGGATTTGTCTGGCAGCTATCACCTGCCGAGCCTCAAGGTGCACCAGAGCGTACTTTTATCCTAAAGCAAAATGACAGTGCCTCAGAGATCGCCGCCAATCTTGCCGATCAAGGCTTTGTTCGTAGCTCGTTGGCTTTTAGAATGCTGGTGCGCTTGCGAGGGGCATCAAGTGAAATTCAAGCCGGAGTCTACCATATGAATGGCAATTTGAGTAGCTGGCAGATCTTGTCAAATCTGACCCAAGGAAAAGGCCGATATTACGCAAAAATAACGATTCCTGAAGGTTACACTGTCAATCAAATTGCCGAGCTCCTAGAGTCCAAAGGACTCGCGCGGGCAGAAGATTTTAAAAAATTAGCGAGAGAGACTCAAGTGCCTTTCGTTGAAGAAAGCAGTCCTCCTGAAGTTGAGTATCCAGTAGAAGGATTTCTTTTCCCCGATACTTACCAACTCGCGCTGGATAAGCCAGCTGAGCAAGAGCTCATGGAATCGATGCTACAAAATTTCCAAGATCAGACAAAAGAGTTGCGCATCCAGCTACCACTGGATATGTCTTTTCGGCAGTGGGTCGTCTTAGCGTCACTTGTCGAACGGGAAGTTCGAAAGATTGACGAGCAGCCCCTTGTTGCCTCGATTTTTTGGAAACGACTCAAAATTGATATGCCTCTCCAATCTTGCGCAAGCATACAATATATCTTAGGCTATCAAAAGCTCGAACTGAGTATTGCCGATACCCAGATTCCATCGCCATACAACACCTACCTTCATGGCGGCTTTCCGCCTGGTCCGGTTTCAAACCCTGGCTTATCGGCACTAAAGGCAGCCCTCAATCCGCCAGATACGGATTATCTGTTTTTTGTCGCTCAGTCCAACGGAAGTCATATCTTCTCGAAAACCTATGAAGAACATTTGGCCGCTATCGAAATCGCTAGTCAGCCATAAGAGGGAGTGTAACACATGAAATTACCAGAACTATTAGCCCCGGCTGGTGACTGGGAAAAAATGACCACTGCCTTTCTATTTGGGGCAGATGCGGTCTATATGGGTGGCAAAGAATTTGGTTTGCGGGCAGGTAGTGGAAATTTTACAGTAGACGAGATCGC
>JAGOZY010000033.1 GCA_018058445.1 Negativicutes bacterium
ATATGGAAAGAGTGATGCCGGTTTCTCCAGTTTAAGTTTTCATAGCAAAAATAGCTGCATAAAAAATCTCTCCTAGTTTCTTAGGAGAGATTTTTTTATTATTTTGGATAGTTAATCACAAAAGCAGCATGTAGGGCCGCTCCATCTTTAAAGACACTTTCGTCAATTCTAAATTTTGGCGAATGTTGAGATTGCCCGATTCCTTTCTCTTCGTCACCTGCCCCAATAATCATGTAGGTGCCTGGAATTTCATTTAGGTAGTAGCCGAAGTCTTCTGAGCCGGGAATAAGCGGACTTTCTTGCACGTTCTCTTCACCAAAAAGCTCAATTCCAATTTTTCGCATTTTCTCTGTGACTTCTGGATGATTAATCGTAGGCATCATCAAGG
Source organism: Negativicutes bacterium (assembly GCA_018058445.1). Lineage (GTDB taxonomy): Bacteria > Bacillota > Negativicutes > JAGOZY01 > JAGOZY01 > JAGOZY01. Next base: position 389 of record JAGOZY010000033.1, read on the forward strand.
GAATCCATTCAAAATTCCCTTCGCAGCGATAGGTCTGGCAAACCCCTGCAAAGATTCGTTTGATCGAGTCTTCGATATGCTGACGGACTTCCAATGTAAAGCTGCGACATGTTCCCAGTAGGTTGACTCGTTCTGGAATGATATTATTTACAAAACTGCTCGTCTGAACTCCTGCAACTGTGACGACTCCTGCGTCTAGTGAACTAAGCTCGCGGCTTACAATCGTCTGAACTCCCGTAATAAAATGTGCCATCGGCAGGGTCGGATCTAAAGTCGCATTTGGCATTGAACCATGGCCGCCTTTACCGATAATCTCCGCTTTCCAAGTATCAGAAGCTGCCATGAAAGGACCCGATCGATAGAGGAGAGTTCCTTTATTTAGGGCCGAAAAAATATGAATTCCAAAGATCCGCTCGATGCCTTGAAGAGCCCCTTCGGCGATCATCGCTTTAGCACCTGATGGGTAAGCTTCTTCGGATGGTTGAAATAAAAATCGTACTTTTCCAGTCCATTGATCTTTTAAATCGACGAGGATCATCGCTGCTCCCAAAAGCATGGCGGTGTGACTATCATGACCACAAGAGTGCATTTTTCCGTCAATTTTTGATTTATATTCAACATCCACTTCTTCGAGCATATTAAGTGCATCAATATCAGCTCTTAGGGCAACGGTCGGGCCTGGCTTGCCACTGTCTAGCTCGGCAAGAATACCTGACTTTGTTCCTTTAAATCCTTGCTGAAGAATCGTTATTTCTAGTTTTTTAAGTTCTTCTGCTATTTTTTCCGTGGTCCGTACTTCTTCCCAAGAAGTTTCTGGATGTTCGTGAAAGTCTCTACGAAGAGCAATGATTGCTTGCTCATGAATTTGAGCTTGTTTTTTTATATCCTGAATCACAATCTCACGTCCTGACATTCATATTTTAATCTTTCTATTTCTTTCGCTTTTTAATGATAAAACCCTTTATAAAAAAAGCACTCTCCTCAATAAAGAGGAGAGTGCTTTAGCTATTTAAATATCGATGTTTTTTACAGATAAGGCGTACTTATCGATAAATTCGCGACGTGGCTCGACTTTGTCTCCCATGAGATCATTAAAGATTCGATCTGCTTCGACCGCATCTTCAATTTCGACTCGTAGAAGTGTTCGAGTTTCTGGATTCATCGTCGTCTCCCAGAGCTGCTCTGGATTCATCTCACCAAGACCTTTGTAGCGCTGGATACCGATCCCATCGCGACCTATTTCTGCCAGCTTAATCTCAAGCTCTTTATCGCTATAGAGATACCAACTTTGGCGGCCTTTTTTCAGTAAGTAGAGAGGAGGCTGAGCGACATAGATTTTGCCTTCTTCGACAAATGGCTTCATGTAGCGGTAAAAGAATGTGAGAAGAAGGGTACGAATATGAGCTCCATCGACGTCCGCATCAGTCATGATGATAATACGGCCATAACGACGTTTTTCAATATCAAAATCAGCACCGATACCGCTACCAAAAGCAGTAATCATCGAACGAATCTCTTCATTTGAAAGGATTTTATCCAGTCGTGCTTTTTCAACGTTGAGAATCTTTCCTCGAAGCGGAAGAATCGCTTGGAATTGACGATCTCGGCCTTGCTTAGCGCTACCACCAGCGCTATCTCCTTCGACCAAATAGATCTCAGTATTTTGGTTATCTTTAGAGGAGCAATCTGCCAGTTTACCTGGAAGAGAGCTAATCTCCAGTGAATTTTTTCGTCGAGTCAATTCCCGAGCTTTTCGAGCAGCTTCCCGGGCTCGAGCGGCAGTGATTGATTTTTCTACGATTTTTTTAGCAGCAGCAGGATTTTCTTCAAAGAACGTATCTAAGTATTCGCTAAGTACTCCTTCTACAATTCCCCGAACTTCGCTATTACCGAGTTTTGTTTTTGTCTGACCTTCGAATTGAGGCTCTCTTAGTTTTACAGAAATAACAACAGTTATTCCTTCACGGACATCGTCGCCGCTTAAGTTATCGTCATTCTCTTTAAGAATTCCGCTTTTTCGGGCGTAATCATTAATCGATCGAGTCAGACCAGATTTAAAGCCGGAGAGATGTGTTCCACCTTCATGGGTATTAATGTTATTTACGAAAGCAAAAATAGTCTCTGTGTATCCGGTATTGTACTGCACACAAATCTCAACTTGAGTGGTATCCCGGCTTCCATTTATATAAAGAGGGTCATGGAAGGGGTCTTTATTTGTATTGAGCTGCTCTACGAAAGAAACGATTCCACCTTCAAAGTGAAAGCTTTCTTCTCGCTCTTGACTGGCCCGCTCATCTTTTAAAGTGATGGTAAGTCCTTTATTTAAGAAAGCTAGCTCTCTTAGACGATGACGCAAAATATCATAATGATATTCGGTTTCTTCAAAAATCGTCGCATCTGGCTTAAAGCTTACTTTTGTTCCATTTGACGTTGATTTACCAATCTCTCGAAGTGGAATGACCGTATCGCCACGTTCAAATTTAATTTCATAAAGCTTAGAGTTTTTTGAAACTTCAACATGAAGCCAATCGCTCAAAGCATTAACTACAGAAACACCGACACCATGAAGTCCGCCAGATACTTTATAGCCGTCGCCACCAAACTTTCCTCCCGCATGAAGGATCGTCATAACAACTTCAATAGCTGGCTTTCCTTGGTCAGGCATCATATCAACAGGAATACCCCGACCATTATCGACAACGGTAATCGTATTCCCTTCACCAATGGTTACTTCAACTCGATCACAATATCCAGCTAATGCTTCATCAATGGCATTATCAACTACTTCATAAACTAAGTGATGAAGACCTCGGCTCGATGTACTACCAATATACATTCCCGGGCGTTTTCGTACTGCCTCCAAGCCTTCTAATACTTGAATCTGGGCAGCACCATAATTGGCATTACCACGACTTTCTTGATCGCTCATGGATTCCCTCCTAAATTGGATGACTTCTTGAACTTTAATTATACCATATTTTCATAAAAAAAGCTTTACATCCTTTAAAATCAAGGGGTTTCAAAAATAATTTATTCCTTAAAATACTTTTTATAATTAGGTTTATCGATAATTCTTCGAGCCAAGGTTTGAGGAGAGATCGGTGAACCAAACATTCCTTCATCCGTTAAAACAATACTGCTATCATCGGCATTTTCACTATTTGGCAGTAATTTTCGGTCCAGAATTGCGATTATTTTTTGGAGTGGAACCATTTTTTCCCGGCCGATATGTAAAAACATAACGATCTCCCTTCCTGATTTTTTCCCACCATTGAGCTATTTTTTCTTCTTCCCATTCTTCAATAATTTGGCCTGAAGCTAGGGAAACAGCCTTTAGTCCTAATGCGCTTCGCTCTCTACCGATAGGGACCAGTGAGCGCCATTCTTCGAGAAGTTGCCTTCGCGCAACACCATATTCTTTCGGACTTACTGAGCGGGTTTCTTGAATTTTTTCTAAAGAAGTTTCTGGGTATTCTCGTAAAATATCTTTGACTTCTTCAATGACTTCGCCTCTAATTTCCCTTTGAATACGATCCCAAACAGTTTGAATCAGCTCTTCAGTCAGATTTTCCGGTCTTTTTCCTGTAATAAGCATGACAAGAGTGAGCCCATCATTTGACATTTCTTTTCCGTAAGGCACTTTTTTGGCTAAATCACCTAAAAGATCTCGCCGAACATCTTGGGCTTGCCTTAATGAAAGATTTGTAAAAGCCGCTAGTTCCTTTGCTTTGAGCCAAGGACATTGCCACAAAGTCTCTCGCAATTTTTTACGATTTTCTTCGTGAATTTCTCTAAGGCAATGAACACAGTTTTTTTCTTCTGCCAAAACTGGAATCTGACATTTTTGGCAAGGGACCATTCCATCAGAGAATTTTTTTCTTTCCATCGCTTTTAAATGAGCTAAACTTTCTCTTACTCTTGCTGCTAATTTGGGATCTTCAATTTCATTGGTTTGATCAATGGCCCATTGCCAATCTTCTTCGACTGGAGCAATTTTAATATTTTGAGCAATGGCTAAAGAATCATCTTCATAAAAAATAGGTTCTGGACGACGACCCATCACCCGAATTCGAGTGATGACTTCGCTACCGTCACCCCACCAAGTTTTCACTTTTTTTAAAAGTATATTTTCCATCAATACCAGATTTTGCAGCCATCCACCTGGCTCAGCGATAAGCCAGAGTTCATTATATTCAAGTTTCCAAGGAGCACTATGGGCTGCTGCTGCTGGGCCGGCAATTTTAATCCAATCTTTTTGCAATTGGCCTATTTTTAGTTTACGGCGAGTTTCTTCGAGGGGTACAGATTGGAAAAGAATATTTCCTATTTTAGCAATTTCTCTAGTTCGCATCGCTCTTTTCCCCCTTTAAAATCGGGTGAAAATGAGCTACTAAATTGCTGATTTTTTCTGTTCCAGTCACAAATGTCTGAACTTTTTCTCCGACATGAGAAAGTAGAGCTTGCCTTCTTGAGTCATCGAGCTCACTAAGTAAATCATCTAAGAGTAAAATCGGATAACTTCCTTTTTCCTGATAAAGATACTCTATTTCTCCCAATTTTAAGGCAACAACTCCAGTTCTTTGCTGTCCTTGGGAAGCAAAGCGGCGCATATCTCGGTCATTTAGTAAAAATCGAATATCATCTCGATGAGGACCTACAGAAGTAAATACTCTCTCTAAATCTTGCTTTCTTGCATTAAAAAGTAGTTCTCTAATATTTTCTTCGCTACCTTGGCCTTCATCTTCTTGACCAAATGGCAGATATTCAAGTGAAAATTTTTCATCATCACCTGCTATTTTTTCATAAAGAAAACCCGCTTCTTTACTCATTTTAAAAATTGCATCCCGACGAGCTTTAATCAGCTCAGCGCCAAAATGAGCTAATTGAATATCCCAAGGATCTAAATCTTTTCCATCGCCTCTTCGATCTCGCTCTAATCGCAGCAAACTATTTCGTTGCCGAAGCGTTCGATGATATTGAAGAAGAGACCTAAAATAACTTCTCGAAGCCTGCGAAAGCTCGCTATCAATAAAATGTCGTCGACCCAGAGGAGGACCTTTGATCAGCTGTAAATCATCCGGCATAAAAAGAACGACTGCTAACTCACCAATTAAATCTCGCCGTGGGACTTCATGACGATCAAATGAAAAGCGTTTACTGCGGCCACTTAGAATAACTCCTAATCGATGACTTACTTGATTCCGAGTAAATTCTACTTCTATTTTGGCTTCCTTTTCATCCCAGATAATTAGGTCCCGTTCATCTCGTGTTCGAAAAGAACGACCAAAAGAAGCAAGATATAAAGCTTCCAAAAGATTCGTTTTTCCAGCTCCGTTTTTCCCATAAAAGAAATGGACTCCCGGTCCAAAATCCATTTTGAACCGAGAGTAATTTCGATAATCAGTTAATATCAAGGAAGTGACTTGCATAATTTAACCCAAGTCCTCCTTCCTATCTTTTAATAATTTTTTATTTTCGAACTGGCGTTACGATATATAAATAGCCTTCTTCACCGACAGGCTTAATTAAAAGTGGTGTTAAAGGACCATTTGTACTTCCAGTGAATGATTCACTTTCCATATTTTTGAGAATATCCATCAAATAGCGGACATTAAAGCCTAAATCCATTTCTTGTCCTTCTACTTTTGCAGAAACTGCTTCGGTAGAATCACCAACATCCAAATTTCGAGCTGTAATTACGATTTGACTGGACTCAATTTTCATTCGAACAACGTTATACTCGCCTTCACGAAGAACAAGAGAAACTCGATCTACCGCCGAGCGCATATCAGACGTTTTAACTTCAAAAGAAGTTTCACCAACTTCTGGAATTACTTTTCGATAATCAGGGAATTGTCCTTCTACCAAGCGACAAGTTAGATAAGTATTGCCAAAGGAGCAGAAAAAGAGATTTCGTTGCCAACCAAAAGTCACATCTTGCGGTACATCCCCGTGAATTTGTTTAGCAATTTCTTGAAGGACTCGGCTTGGAATAAGCAGCCTGACATGATTTGGCCATTCTTGCTCTAAGCTAATTTCTTTTAAAGCAAGACGATGGGTATTTGTCGCAACCATTCGAAGAATTTGACCTTCGATTTCCAGAAGACCTGCTGTAAAGACTGGGCGAGATTCGTCAGTACTACAAGCAAAAATAGTTTTCTTGATTAAATCTCTAAAAATAGAATCTTTAATCGTGATTTGATTTTCAGTTTCCATGTTTTTTAGAATTGGAAAATCTTCTGGTGGAATCGTTAGCAGCGAAAAATCCGCTGGGCCAGAATCCACTTTCATTTTTCGATCGGTTTCTTGATATGCAAAACTAACGGTTTCAGCCGGTACTTTTCGAATAAGTCCGGTTAAGAAAGTACCTGGTAAAAGGGCCACTCCAGGCTGCTCTACGGCAGCTAAAAAATGAGTGCGAATCGATAGATCATAATCAGATGCTTGAACAATAACGGTTCCATCTGCTTTTGCTTCCATGTGAATTCCTGTTAGGACAGGTAACGGAGTATGTTTTCTTGAAATAGCCCGCTCTACGGTTTGCAGAGCTTCTTGAATATCTTCTTTACGGCAATTGAATTTCATAAAAATCCTCCTCATAGGCTTTCTTCGTGCCTAGTTTTAAAAATCGTCTTTCTCGTTGTTATTAGTTTAGCAGGATTTTGTGCTTTAGAAAACCTCTTCTTTTTTTGTTTTTGGGGCTTGGGGATAACCGGGTTATATTCTAAATAATAAATTAAGTACCGTAGCCTTAGTAATAGGGGGAGTGAATATGTGGATAAGTGGTTTTGGTTTAAGCTATCAGTGAGTTTTAGGACCACAGGAAGGTATGGATAACTTTAATTTTAATCCCCAGTGTTCACAGAAAAAGAGTTATCACCGAATCATCCACAGAAGCTTTCACAGGTTATCCCCATAAAAATTTTTTTAATAAATGAAAAAGTCACCCGATTTTCGAGTGACTTTTAAAATTAAAGGGATTCAATTCGCTGCATTACATCTAAAATGACTTGATCAACTCGAGAATCAATTCCTCGTTGAGTACCAATTTTTTGATGAGCGTGCATGACTGTTGTATGATCGCGCCCGCCAAAAAACTCTCCAATCCGTGGAAAAGAGCTGTCGGTTAGTTCTCGGCTAAGATACATAGCCACTTGTCTTGCAAAGGCTAATTGTTGGGTTTTCTTTTTCGAAGTAAGATCTTCTTTTTTTAGATGAAAGTATTCGGCGCTGATTTGCTGAATTTTTTCGATAGTTAGCGGAGTGAGTCTATTTTCTGGAAAAAGTTCACCTAGCGCTCTCGTTGCAAGTTCGATCGTAACAGGCTCTCCTTTTACAGAAGCATAAACGATAACCCGAGTAAGAGCTCCTTCAAGTTCTCGAATATTGGTGGTAATTCGGCTAGCGATAAGGGCCATAACATCGTCGGGGACATCATTATATTTATCAGTCATCGCTTTTTTTCGAAGAATCGCGATTCGGGTTTCAAAATCGGGGGGTTGAATATCGACTGTAAGCCCGCCTTCAAAGCGACTTCTAAGCCGTTCTTCGAGGGAAGAAATTTCTTTGGGTGGTCGATCACTAGAGATAACGATATGTTTATTGGCTTGATGGAGAGAATTAAAGGTATGGAAAAATTCTTCTTGAGTTCGGTCTTTATTGGAGAGGAACTGAATATCGTCGACCATCAAAACATCGACAGATCGATATTTTGCCCGAAAGGCTTCAGTTGT
>JAGOZY010000034.1 GCA_018058445.1 Negativicutes bacterium
TTCACCAATTACCAGAGCTTTTTTTATATTTTGATATTTTTCTTCAGATGAGCTCTTTGCGGGGATTCGAAATGTACGTCCAAATTCGTTTCCTATTTTTTCCAGCAGATTCATTAGCCCCGACCGTCCTATTGGTAGCCCAGCTATATAAGGAATATCAAAATTCTTCTCCATATATTGTGCTAGTCCAATACTTTCATGAGTCAAGACAATATTCAGAGAAGCTGCTGAAAGTTCACGGAACTCTTCCAAGGTTCTAGTATTTCTCGGAAGCCCTCTGACTTTTATCCCTTCTGACTCCAACGCCAGTATAAATTCATCCAAGTTTGATTCATAACCCAAACTAAGAGGGGTATAGCCAATCAAATTAATTTGATTTAGATCTTTCTTTTGAGCACTCAAGAAAGTTTTCGCTAGTAAAATCAAAGTTTGGTACACTCCTGAGTAATAGCTTTCAAATCCGGCAGTTGGAATCGAAAGAATAGGCTTTTCGATTTTATTTTGTAATTGAGCTGCCATATAAACTAGATCACTACCTACAATCGCAGGAACAGGTGTTCCAATGATAAAAATCAATTCTGCATCATCATTTTTTCGAATAAGTGTTTCTGCTTCTTCCAAAAATTCTTCATCAGAACCCATGATAGCTTTTACTTCACCAAAAATTGAGAAAAAAACGAAAGTGTCATGCATTTCTCGAATTTCGTCACATTCAGAGATTGGCTGTGTACAAGATGCTGGGCAATAGAAAAGACTTAATACGGGCAATGAAAAAAGAACCGATGCTGTCCCGGAAAAATCACAAACTAATGGAGGAATATAACGAAATATATTTCGGTTCATTGAAGCGCCCCCAATATTTCATTGATTCCTGCATAGCCTTGTTTATATCCTGTGCTTAATTCTATCTTTTTTGCATTTTTACAATATCCAGCAGCTCGGCTCCCAATTGCAATATCAATTTTGCTCAATTCTTCTCGTCGCATTTGATAAGTAATATTTGTTGTCAGATAAATATCCAGATCTTGTCCCTCTTCTAGGAGCTTCGATCCATAAAGCTTTTCATTCGGAATAATATAACCCGGAATATCCATAAAGGGATAGCTAAAAAGCACGTAATCAAGCAAGATGACTTGAACTTCAATACCAAATTCTTTCAGAAGCCACGCAAGCTCTAATGAGCGAGATCCTAGCCCAATAGCAATTTTTTTCCCTTTTAGAGTAGGTGCCACTTTATTTATAAGTTCAAAAAATTCTTTTTTCTCACTTTCAAAGTCCCAAGTCACATGTAAGCGATCCGTAAGCTGTTTCATGACTTGGTGAACTTCATCAGGATAGAAGCAAGTTGATAACGCTTGAAAAGGAATGCCCCACTTCTTCTCCATTTCTACAGCAATGCCGAAACCAAAACCGCCGACTAAAATATTTAATTCGCTTGCGGTTAAGTCCTGTAGATCTTCGGTAGTTCTTAAGTTGGCAAATTCTTTGATGCTCTCCCGTGGATAAATTTGCAGTAGCATCTTTAAAAGAGGCGAATCATCTGGCAGAACTTCACCACTTGAAAGAAGATTCACTTGGTGTTTCTTTTCACCACTTTCTCCATTCTCGAGTAGATTCAAAAATAAGTCAGAAAAACGCGATTGGCTTGTTTCCCGATTTCTAATTAACGGCCCGCGATGATATACCTGTACCAAAACGCCATAATCTTTCTTCATCTTCCGAATAATACTGTCAAAATCATTGACTGCCAAGCTATCAATGCAAGAGATATTAATGACAATTCCTCGTGGATTCTCCTCTTGAGCAATCGATTCTACTAATTTTTCCAACTCTTCCATATGTCGACCTACTGCAAAATCCGCACTCGAAATCGGATAAACGCGAAGCCTATCAGCCAGTCCTTTTCGCTCTGCGCGAAAGTACAACACTCGTGAACAACCCGAAGGCCCAACCATCACAACGTGAACACCTGGTAAACGCAGAAAATTATCCATTATATCTGCTGATTCGCTTTCTAGCGAACGGTGAAAATATGTCATCACCGGCGATAATTCAAGAGCCTCAGAGAGTTTGAGCTTTCCTTGATCATTTTTACGGAACTGGCTCGCGATCACGACTCTTCCCCCTTATCTTTCGCTCGAACAGCTAGCTCAAGCATGTGCTGACTAAGGGCTTCTAATTCGTCATTGTCTAAAGCTTTAATGTTTTCACAGGCTTCATCTTGTAAAATTGTCCCTGCAAGATCTTTAAAAAATTGCGTTACACTTGAGTCAGGGTCACTTTCGACGACAGTTTTTCCTTCTAGTTCAGCTAATGTAATCTCAGGTGCAAAAGGAACCTGCGCCACAATTCTTGTTCCAGTCAATTCTGCAAAATATTCCACCAAAGCACGATTTGACGAACCAGTTCGACAGTTAAAAATAAGTCCACCAAACTTTGTAGGCTGAGCTTTTTGACTTCGAATTACTGCCTTAATAATGTTATTAGCAGCGTAAAGTGCCATAAATTCTGATGAAGTAACTACATAAATAGTATTGGCATAGCCTTCACGCATCGGCACAGAAAAGCCACCGCAAACGACATCACCAAGCACGTCATATACAACAGTATCCCACTCTTCTTCCCAGATATCTAAAGACTCGAGTTCTTCCATCATACTGATAATTCCGCGACCTGCGCAGCCAATTCCAGCTTCTGGTCCACCAGCTTCGATACAAGAAATCCCTCCAAAGCCTTGAAAAACAACATCCTCTCGCTCGACCCCAACCGCTTTTTCCTGTAAAAGCTGCATCACCGTGGGAATTTTTCTCCCCATGAGACACCGCGCTGAGTCCGCTTTAGGATCACAGCCAATATGCAAAGCTTTACATCCGTAGGTGGAGAATGCTGCCGAAACATTTGCAGAAATTGTTGATTTACCGATACCACCTTTGCCATAAAAAGCGATCTTTAAAGGTTTTTGTCTCTTATTCATGATCACACTGCTCTCTTTTATTTTTTATACCTAATCCTCAATCGAATCTAATCGAAAAAGTCCATCGCCAATCCCTGCAATTTTTTCTTTTTCCAATTCTTTTGAAAAACTAGGTAGCAAAATCAACACATCGTCAATTCCTAAATCTGCCAGTTGGTATGGCGTCCCGTATCCGTATTCCAAATGTCCCCGCCCAATAATCCCAATTATTTTTTGAGTCGGATCTTCTTTCAGAGCTGCCGCAATATTGCAGGCAAAAGCTCGATCCCAAGTTTGTTGAGCTCTTGCAAAGCGCTCAATTGGATAATCTTTTTGGAAATGTCCACCAGTAATTCGAATTAAGTAATCTTTGTGCTCCTGACTTGCTGGCTTGGCTGGTGTTAAACCATCCCGCTCATCTTCCGGAATGGCTTCCCATCCTTCTTTACCCACTTGGGTAACCAAATCTCTACGACAATTGATTCCAAGCATCCGCACGTTTTTTTGGCGGCAAAAATCAAAAAGTGGCATATAAAGTGAGGAGTCGTGGCCCCAAACTTTACCCCACTCAACTTTTTCTAAAAACTCATCCTTTTCAAGTTCTCCCGCTGTCCACTCGTCTAAGACTCTCTGTACTCGTCGGGGAAACATTTCATATCCTACTGACATTTTAGGTTGGATAGCAAAAATCCCAGCCATCATATGAAGTTGCCAGCGGTGAATCTCCGCACTTGTATGAGTTTCGCCTAAAAGAATAACCCGATTGGTTTGAATTCTCTGTTGAAGTTCTTCATGACTCAGCACGTTGCAATCTTTCGGATCTATCCAGGTTCCCCGCTCGTGGTGTAAATTCATATTGTCTTCTTCTCCCCTTTAATTTCAAGTTTCTAATTATCGCAGTAACAAAAATGTCTAATCGCCCCAGTTGTAGTTTTATCGCCTCAAATAAAAAAAGCCAAGAGTTCCTTTTCAGAAGCTCTTGGCTTTCATTTGAAAATGATTCTCATTTTTTCAGAGATCATCTCATATGATATCAAGAAACAAATTCTGATGTCAACCAAATGAATTCATTTGCTTATTCGTTCATGATAGGCAATGTATCTCCACTGGTGTTAAATTAAATTGGACGTAGTCTCCAAGTCCATGGGGTTTACGGTGGGCAATTAAGACAAATACCGCTTCTGGAAGGATTATTCGAAGTTTTTCAAAAATTTTTTCTTCCGCTTCAATGTCTAATGCACTAGTAGCTTCATCTAAAAATACCCAATCAGGCTTCAATAAAATTAGCCTAGCCAATGCCAGTCGCTGTTGCTCGCCACCAGAAAATTGACTCATTCGATAAGTCTCCATTTCATCTTTCTTCAAAAGCTCGATCGAATCTTCCATGCCAACTGCTTTGAGTGCTTTCATCACCTGCTCCTCTGAAAAATTCGCTGGATTTTCAGGATAACAAAGTGCGTTTTTAAAAGAATCTAAGGGGAAATAGGGTCGTTGTGGCAAAAATACTTTTTTCCCTGTTCCCATTATAATTTCACCGTTTCCATAAGGCCAAAAACCCGCAAGTGCCTTGAGCAGTGTTGTTTTACCAAGACCCGAAACTCCTTTTAGCCAGATGGGTTGTCCTTTTTCTAAAATTAAGTCAGAAAAATGCAGTAAGCATTTCCCTTCCGGAGATCGTAGCTCTAGATCCCTTAGACGCACTTGTTCCTGATCTCCAGCCGTTAGTGTAATGCCATCCAGCTGATTTTGAGCGATTTGCAAACCTTGCCAAAAATGATCCAGACGCGAGCTTGCAGCGGCAATTTCAGAAAGCTTACGGTACGAGAAAATAAACCACGATAACGCATTGACCACATTTGAAAACGCCTGACTAATCTGCATTAATCCACCAAAGGAAACTTTTCCTGCCAAGTATGCTGGTAGAGCCACAAACAGCGGAATTCGTAAAACCGAGTGCATATAAGGATGAGTGAAGCAACCAAGTAAGAACTCTCGTTTAATCAAAAATTGCCAATTTATAACGACTTTGTCAAAACGCCCTTCGGCGATTTGACGTTCTGCATCACTTCCATCTGACAAAGCAATTTCATCGCTGTTTTGGCGAATTTGAACAAGTGAAAAGCGAAAATCCGCTTCTCGCTTTTGCTGTTGAAAAACCAACGCTTTAATCGATCGTCCTAAGAAATGAGTAAAAAGGCTCGATAACGCAACGTATAAAAACGCTGCCCAAACCATATAATGAGGAATTTCAACCAAATGTCCGAAGACTGAAAACGCTAATGGAAATGTCGATAAACTCCAGAGCAAAATAACAAACGAAACTAAGCTTACAATTTTTGTGAATAACCCTAGACTCTGATCTAATAAGCCTGATATGAAAAGTTTACTGTCATCTGCAATACGTTGATCTGGATTATCAATCTGATTTTTCGGTGGCAGATACTTGAGACGCCAATAATTATGATGCTGTGTCCATTTTTCCAGCATTGACTCGGTCAATCCACGTCGCCAGCGAACAAGGAGTATTTTTTCTAAATATTCTGCTGTCAGTGCGCGAATGGAATTTATGCCAATTAATAAAAAGAAAATCCAAATTTGTCTGATAGCTTCCTCACCATTTAACTGCTGAAGTGCATCGTAAAAATTCGCGGTCCAAGTAACTAATCGAAAAGTAATATACACTCCGCTTAACTGTAAAATCAAAATAACTAGGAAATAAAGTACCCCTAATTTACTTCGGTCTTTTTTTAAAAATAGCGAGCAAAGATTGCCGATTTGTTTACCTACTTGTATCATAGATTCTCCTTCCAACTACCCAAACTACAAAACACTTCTTCCTCCATAGGTACTTCTATTCGCATAAAAAACTGTTGGGATGGCACCCAACAGTTTTTTATATTAAAATTTATAACTAACTCCCATCACATAAGTACGACCATACTCTGACAAATCAAATTCCTTCTTATCGAAAAGATTTTCGACTCCCAAGTAAACGGAGCCTTTTTTCTCTTTGCCAAACTTTCGATCTATGATCGCATTCACGATAAGATAACTGGTATTATGCTGCTTGTTAAAATTGTCTGTATATAAGTAGTCCGTCATTAAATTTCCATCTAGGCTAAACTTCCAGTCACTATTTAAAGGGCGATAAGTAGCACCAAATGTAAATTGATGACGTGGGCGCCCTTCTAATCGCTCATCTTCGACAGTATCTTTCGCATCCAAATAGTTATATCCCAGTCGAATATCTAGTTCTTTGCTCAGCTTATGAGTTGTTACAATTTCGACCCCGGCCAAAAGAGCTTCTTCGGAATTTGCCCAAGTATAAACTGGCGGATTAACTTGTTTTGAGATAATCAAATCTCTTACTTCGCTTCGATAAAAAGCAATTCGAGCCGTATGTTTTTCCCAATCTTTTTCAAACCCAATCTCATAAGATTTCGAAGTCTCGGGCTCAAGATTTGGATTCCCAACCATTGAGCCCGATGCATTTTGACGATAGAGCTCTAGTATCGTTGGAATTCGATAGCCTTTTCCGGCACTTGCTTTGATTCGAAAATCTGGTTTTACAAAATAAGTCGCTCCGATTTTTGGTACAAATTCTGTGCCAAAGCTATCAGAATGTTCAATACGAGCAGCGGGAATAATCAACCACTTTTCGGAAGGAGTCCATTCATCTTGCAAGTAAAGTGAGTAATTTTGTCTTTCTCGTTCGCCATAAACAAGCGACTTGCCATTTCGGACATAGGTTTTGCTGGTTTCTGCACCAACTCCGAGTTGAGTACTTCCAATCCACTCCTTGACATACTCACCGCCAAAAGTGACTAGGTGTTTATCACTCACCGAGTGGCTTATCAGACCTTCAATCGTGTCAGCGCCACTTCGAGTGATATTAAACGCTTTCCAATTCCGAGTTCCCCAGTAGTAAGAATCTTGGTCTTTTTTCCACTCGGATCGGGAAATTCTAATTTGCCAATTGGTTTTTTCTGATTTGCCTGTATAGTCAAGTCCATAATCTAACTTTCTGATATCATTTTCATAATAAGTCTGCATGCTGGCATAGCTTGGATTTTTATAATACATTTCCTGGCTCAGATTTTCTTGACTATATCGAAAATCCAACTGAATTTTATTATTTTCGTTAATATCCCAAATGCCCTTAAAATTCACTGGAATTTCTGAACCACTTGGATACTCCTGCTTATTTTCTTCGAAACTTAAATCATTTGTATAATTACGCGCCGCAGAGAGAGTCCAAGAAAAGCTCCCTCTTTTTTTAGCTTGAATATAAGTTCCAATATTGGTTTGAAGGGCTCCATAGCCTTCTAATCTTTTATGATTTAAATAGACTTCTGCTGAATCTTTCACAGGTTTTCGTGTAATAACATTAATTACCCCACCCATTGCGCTACTACCGTACAGTACACTTGCTGGTCCTTTAACAACTTCTACTCGCTCGACATCATCCATTCGAATTCGTTCAAGCTCTCGGGTATTATAAAAAGAGGGATCTGTGCTCATCCTTTTACCATCAATCAAAATAAGTACATGGTCACTTTCGCTCCCTCGAATTCGCACTGAACCATTAGAAGACACACTACCGCTACGACTAAATTGAACCCCTGGGACATCACGCAATACATCCATGAGGTTGTTTGCTTTACGATCTTCGATTTGCTGGCGATTAATAATTACAATACTGGCCGGAGAATCTTTTACATCCATTTCTGTACGAGTCGCCGATACAACTACTTCTCGGACATTGCGATCACTCTCTTCCTCCGTTTCAACCAAGACATCAGTACTATCGGTCTGGACTTTTTCGTCTTCACCGAAGCTTTTTTCTTCCTCGGCCGAAACAGCACTTAAAGAAATAAAGCTGCTAAAAATCGATAAGAATACAGCTTTTTTGATAAGGTATTGTTTTTTCTTTCTTCTCATTTCTTCTCTCCCTCTTACTCAGTCCACACCTTTTAGCATTCCACAAAGAAAAAAAGCCAAAACTTCTAGAATAGAAGCTCATGGCTTTCTTTTGAGAATTATTCTCATTTTTAAATTAAAAAAATAGACCTTTTGGCCTTCTATTATTTTCCCACAAAACTTTGCTTAAAAGGTGATTTCTTCCCACATATTACCAAAAAACAAATTCCGAT
>JAGOZY010000035.1 GCA_018058445.1 Negativicutes bacterium
GCTTCCTGTAATACGACCGGCCATTTTTTCGTTAGGGATTATGAGCTTTATTAATTCTTGGAATGAATATTTTTGGCCACTATTAGTTCTAAATAGTAGAGAAATGTATACATTGCCACTTGCGCTAAATTTATTTGCAAATGTGGAGGCAGGTACGGAATGGGGCCCATTGATGACTGTTGCGACGATTACTGCGCTGCCGCCACTGGTTTGCTATTTATTTGCGCAAAAGCAGATTGTGAACACGTTTCTACATTCAGGAGTAAAAGGGTAGGGGGAGCAAATAGATGGGATTAAGAGCAAAAGAAATTCGTCTTGAGGAAGTAGGCAAGTCTTATGGCGCAACTCAAGTTATTGAAAAATTAAATTTATCTTTGCCCGCAGGAAAACGTTCGATACTTTTGGGGCCTTCGGGATGTGGGAAGAGCACTTTGCTTCGAATGATCGCTGGACTTGAATCGATTTCAGAAGGAACGCTGCATCTGGGGGATGTGATTGCTAATCATTTGGAACCGGGGGAGCGCGAGGTAAGCATGGTATTTCAAAACTATGCTTTGTATCCTCATTTGACAGTCAAAAAGAATATCGTTTATGGGTTACAGAAAAGAAAAATTTCACCAGAGCGTAAAAGCGAACTTGTGGAGCAGGCACTAGAAATTCTTCGCTTAAAAAAGTATGAGGATCGCTATCCGCGGGAGTTATCGGGCGGGCAAAGACAACGGGTGGCACTGGCGAGAGCACTTGTCAAAGAAGCGCCTTTCTTTTTGCTAGATGAGCCGCTTTCCAATTTGGATGCTCAGCTTCGTACTCATGCTCGAATGGAGTTGGTAAAGCTACATGAGCAAATGCAATCGACGATGGTCTATGTCACTCATGATCAGATTGAAGCGATGACAGTCGGTGAATTTATTGTGGTTCTTCAAGAGGGTAAAATTCAGCAGACTGGAACACCGGAAGAGATTTATCACAAACCGGCTAATTTATTTGTGGCTTCATTTATTGGGAATCCATCAATGAATTTAATTTCTGCTCGCTGGGACGGTCAATTTTTGGAACTTGGGGGCCAGAAAAAACGGATTCCTCCAAAACTTGCAAAGAGCTTGGCGGGCTATGAGAATATACCATTAGTTTTAGGAGTTCGTGCTGAGAATATTCGATTGAAACGTAGTCTAGATGCTTCATCTGAAGAATCAATTTTTGTAGAAGTGAAGGGTCGCGAAAATTGGGGACAGCAGTGGATTTATCGAGCGGATTTAAATGCGGAGCCCTTATTGATCTCCGTTCCAGAGGATCATGAAGAGCTGCCTTTTGAGCGGCTTGAGTGGGTAATTGATTTTGAAAAAGTGCATGTTTTTTCTAAAAATGATGGAAAAAATCTTTTAAAGTGAGGGAAATAGAATGATTAATGCAAAGCAATTGCCACTTATGGTGAGTACGATTCCATTTACTCCAGAGAGTCCACAGATCACAGAACTTCTGGAAAAAGGGTTTGGGTTAGAGATTTTTTTAGATTGGCCTCAGTGGTGTGATGAATGGCAAATTGAAGAAAAAGTCCGAGCGTGGCGGAATACTTATGGCCCATTTCCGGTCTCTGTGCATGCAACAATGATCGAAGGCAGCGATCTAACTGCCCCGCAGGAATCACGAGTCTATGAACTAACGATGGCAGCTTATCATCGGGCAATTGAGTTTGCCGGACGGTTGGGAGCTCTTCATGTGGTGATTCATAGTCATGGACATCATACGATTGTCACAAATGAAAATCGTGAGCTATTTCAAAACCGGGTTAAGGAAGCTCTGCCGCTGCTGGTAAACTGGGCGGAGAAAGCGGGTACAGTCATCGTTGTTGAAAATATCGGTAGTCGTCATGAAGAAACTCTTTTGTTTGAGGAAAATGATTATGTGAAGCTATTTTCTGAGGTGGAGGGTATCCAATCACTGATTGATATCGGGCACG
This sequence comes from Negativicutes bacterium, assembly GCA_018058445.1. Taxonomy (GTDB): domain Bacteria; phylum Bacillota; class Negativicutes; order JAGOZY01; family JAGOZY01; genus JAGOZY01. The sequence continues at coordinate 1,958 of JAGOZY010000035.1, forward strand.
GACATTTAAATCAATGGAATCTGCCAGATGTAATCGAAAGACTGAAAAATGACATAGTTAGTTTTCATGTTCACGATAATTATGGTGAGAAGGATGAGCATAATTCGATGGGTAATGGCAGTGTTGATTGGGGGACTCTGTTACCTAAGTTACTTTCGCCAGTTTGCTTAGCTTCTCTTGTGATCGAATATGATTCGGAAGTGACTGCTGATTTTGCGCAAAACTATTCAATCTTTCAGTCGCTGATTCGTACTTTTTAAGAAGAGTAAAATGAATAATTCGATAGCGGTGAATTTAGTTCGATAAAAAATCTTCACATTTATTCGGAGGAATAAGTGTGAAGATTTTTATTTTAATATCGGAAAGATATTTTATTCTGCAAGGTAGATCGATGATTCATTTGGATTTATGTAATTTCTAATGAGTGAAAGTATGAGAAAAAGGGAACCTAAAAGAGTTGGAAAACTTTTCAATAACCTAGGTTTTTCAGGGGTCATAAGAATCGATAGAAAATTCTGTCAAAAAATTAGGCAGAAAAATGTCAAAAAGTATCGAAAAAGAGAACATCTTCCTTGGTTGTCATCTCGTATTTCTGGTGCTATAGTAGAAGTGTATTGTAATCACGATGAAGCAATTTGGTCACATCAAAATCTATAGTTAAGATAGGGGGACGCCAAATGTTTCGGCTAAAGCCGAGGGAAGACAAGTTTTTTGTATTGTTCTCCAAAAACAGTCGTTTGGTGGAAGAAGTAACTCGATGTCTTTGCAGCGCTTTGGATGATACGGAGAATTTAGCTGCAATTTTAGAACGAGCCAGTAGTTTTGAGCAACAGGCCGATGTACTTCATGATGAAATTGTAGATGAATTGAAAAAAACCTTTATTACTCCATTGGATCGTGAAGATCTATATGCTCTTGCTAATATGCTGGATGATCTTGCGGATCGTGTTCAGGGTATTGTCGAGCGGATGTATGTCTATCGGGCAGATCAACCGTCTCCTGTTGCCATGAAATTGGCTGTTCTTATCGAAAAATCAGCAGGTTCTTTGGTTCAAATTTTCGATATGATCAGTAATGTGCAAGGAAATCAAAAAGAGCTTCTTGCAGAGGTGCGGACTATCGTAGAGCGTGAGAACGAGGGCGATCGTTTGTATCGAGAAGGAATGGCCCAGCTTTTTTCAGAATGTGATAATCCAGTAGAGATTATTAAATGGAAAGAGATTCTAGAACATATGGAAGATGCTCTGGACCATTGTGAAAAAATTGGCGATGTCATTCGTGGTGTGGTTATGAAGTATGCATGATGCAGCGTTTTTATTTGTTGTCGCAGTTGTTATTTGCGCTTTAGCTTTTGATTTTATTAATGGATTTCATGATACAGCAAATGCAATTGCTACTTCAGTAACAACAAGGGCGATTCGACCTGGGGTTGCCATTATGATGGCAGCGACTTTAAATTTTTTAGGGGCTCTTTATAGCACGGGGGTTGCTAAAACAATCGGTGGCGATATTGTCAGTTCCCCTGAAATGGTGAATCAAGAGGTTATTTTGGCTGCTTTGTTGGGAGCCATTTTTTGGAATTTGGTAACTTGGAAGATCGGAATTCCGAGCTCGTCTTCTCACGCTTTGATTGGCGGTTTGGTGGGTTCTGCACTTATGTTTAATGGTTTTTCAGCGTTAAATCCGTCCGGAATTTTAAAAATTCTGGCTTCGTTGGTACTTTCACCGATTGCTGCGTTGGTCGGTGGTTGTACGATTATGATTGCTCTTTTGTGGATTTTTGGCCGGATGGCCCCAAGTCTCCTTAATGAGAAGTTTAAAAAGATGCAAATCTTGTCGGCAGCGACGATGTCTTTTTCTCATGGTGCAAATGATGCACAAAAAGCGATGGGAATCATTACTTTGGCGCTTTTAAGTGGTGGATATATTCCGACCTTAGATGTTCCTCTGTGGGTAAAACTTTCCGCAGCAATTGCGATGGGACTTGGAACTGCAATGGGTGGCTGGAAGATCATCCGAACGATGGGTGGAAAAATCTTTAAGCTTGAGCCAATTAGTGGTTTTGCTGCGGATCTGAATTCATCTTTGGTAATCTTTGCCGCAACGCTTCTTCATTTACCAGTAAGTACGACTCATGTTGTTTCGGGTTCGATTATGGGAGTTGGGGTAGCTAAGCGGGTAAAAGCAGTGCGATGGAGTACGGCTCAGCAGATGCTCATGGCGTGGGTGCTTACTATTCCAATTTCAGCAATTGTGTCGGCACTTTGTTATCAGATCATTGTTTGGATTTTCTAATGGGTGGGTAAAGCGAGGGTGTAGAATGGGAAATGTAACTGGATTTATTCGACTGGTTTTGCCGGATGGACAGGAAGTGAGTGGTCCAACTGGAAGTTCTCTGATCGATTTAGTTCCTGATATTCCTCAGGATGTTCTTGCGGCTCAAGTGGATGGCGAGACCGTTCATCTGCGTAAAAAGATTTGGGAAAATGGTCGGCTGAATTGGCTGACTTTATCGTCGGAGGCAGGGGCTCGCGTATATCAGCGAAGCCTTTGTCTTCTTTTGTTTACTGCGGTAGAAGAGCTTTTCCCTGGGGGTGAGGTTCGAATTCAGCATTCCCTTTCGAAAGGCTTTTTTGGGGAGCTCAAAATTGGTCGTCCGGTCGGAACTGAAGACTGGGAGCTTCTAAATAAAAAGATGCGAGAAATCGTTCAGGAAAATCGACCGATTCTTCCTCATAAAATTTTGGCTTCGAAAGGAGCTAAGGTCTTTGAAAAGAAAGGGCAATTTGAGAAGGCGGAGCTTTTAAAGCAGCTGGGAAATCAAGAAATTGTACTTTATCGATGCAATAAGACCCTCGATTATCTGTATGGGCCGACGGTTTATGCAACGGGTTTGCTTGAGCTTTTTGCGTTACATTCGTTATCGCCGGGATTTTTGCTCAGTTTTCCTTTGATTGATAATCCAACTAAGCTCCCTGACTATGTGCCTCAGCCGAAGCTTGCGAAAGTGTTTCGTGAGGCCGAGTCGTGGGCTGATGTGTTGGATTGTCGCTTTGTATCGAATTTGAACGATCATATCGAAGAGGGGAAATTTGCAGAGCTAGTGACGGTATCGGAGGCTTTTCATATTCGTAAGTTGGTTCATTTGGCGGATCAAGTGGCTCAGCGTCCGAAGTCTCATCGATTGATTTGTATTGCTGGCCCGTCTTCATCGGGAAAGACAACTTTTGCTGAGCGGCTTAAGGTGTTCTTGGAGGTAAATGGGCTTAAACCAGTGATGATTTCAGTGGATGATTATTTTAAAGATCGAGAACACACACCGAAGAAGCCGGATGGAACGTATGATTTTGAGCATTTAGAAGCGATTGATCTGGAACTTTTTAATGAGCATGTTAGACTATTGTTACAGGGTGAGCCAGTGGAACTTCCGCGCTTTAATTTTGTCGAAGGAGTTCGTGGGGCTTCTGGAAAAATCACTCAGGTAGGAAAGCTTCAGCCGATCATCATTGAGGGGATTCACGGCTTGAATGAGAAGCTGACGGCGGAGATCCCTCGGGGTGAAAAATTCAAAATTTATATTAGTGCGCTGACTCAGCTTGCGCTGGATAATCATAATCGAATTTCGACTACGGATGCGCGCTTGCTGCGTCGATTAGTAAGGGATCATCAATATCGCGGGGCAACTGCGGAGCGGACGCTGGAGATGTGGGCTTCGGTCCGGGCAGGGGAAGAGGAATTTATTTTCCCTTATCAGGAAGAAGCGGATATTATGTTTAATTCTGCTTTGATTTATGAACTTGCGGTGCTTAAGAAGTGGGCGGAGCCGCTTTTACGCTCTGTGGAAGAAGACTCGCCGGTGATCGGTGAAGCTAAAAAATTGCTTAGATTTTTAGAATATTTTTATGAGGCGGACTCCAAGGCAATTCCTGAGATGTCGATACTTAGAGAATTTATTGGGCCTCGTGAGTAATTAGTTTTGGAGGAGAGTTTATGAGATCCCGAGAAAATTTTGATCAAGATCTAAATCAAATTAGGTCGTTGATTGTGCATATGGGGAGAATTGATTGCTTGGCGATCGAAGGAGCCATCAAGGTGCTGGTAGACGAGTCTTATGGATTGATCAATGAGGTGCGAGATCAGGAAAAGCAAGTAGATCTTGACTATGAAAAGCTTGATGAAATTGCGATTCGTACGATTGCTTTGCACCAGCCGATTGCGAGCGATTTGCGCTTAATTATTGCTAGTGTGAAGATTGCATCCGAACTTGAGCGAGTCGGGGACTATGCCAATAACATCGTGAGAACGATTAAACGGTCTCGAAAAGAAAAAGATGCAATCATGCCGGAAGCGGTGAAGGTAAAAATAAGCGAATTGGCGGATGAATCGCTACGGGTGCTTCGAAAGTCGATTGAAGTGTATGGGAATCTGGAAGTGGAATCTCTTCAGGAGCTTGCTTGCGCACCGGATGCGGTGGGAAAGCTCAAGAAGCAGATGGAAGATGAAGTCGCGATCTGGGCGGCTCAGGATCTCAATTCCGCGCAAAGTGCGCTTCGTATTTATAAGATTGGTCGGTATCTCGAGCGAGTAGTTGACCGCTCGGCGAATATTTCGGAGTGGATCTGGTATCAGGTATATGGGACGCGGATGCGTCGTGGGGAATAGAACGGAGGAGTATGATGTACGATTTAATTATTGTTGGTGGAGGTCCGGCGGGTTTGACCGCTGGGGTTTACGCCGCAAGAAAACGCCTAAAAATGGCTTTGATCACTAAGGAATTTGGTGGTCAGCCGATGTGGACGAAAAGCGTGGAGAATTATATGGGCTTTCAATTTGTATCAGGTCCTGAGCTGATGGTGAAATTTGATGAGCAAATTCGTCAATTTCCAATTGATCTGAAATATGAAGATGTGGTGGAGATCAAAAGAGAAGCGACTCATCTTGAGGTTGTCACGAATCTGGGGACTTATTCGGCGAAGACGGTGATTTTAGCATCGGGCAAACGGCCAAAAAAACTGGGAGTGCCAGGGGAAGAGGAGTATATCGGACGAGGCGTGGCTTATTGCGCAACGTGTGATGGGCCGTTTTTCAAAGGGAAAAAAGTCGCAGTAGTTGGTAGTGGAAATTCGGCGATTGAAGCTGTTCTGGAGCTAAGCGAAATCGCGACGGAGGTTCATTTGATCAGCCGGACTGACGAGCATACGGCGGATGTTGTGTTGGTAGAAAAATTGGGGAATCTTACAAATCTAACTGAGCATCGCTTGTCAGAGATTACTCAGATTCTGGGTTCTGAGCAGGTAGAGGCAGTTGAATTTAAAAAACTGGGTTCGGATGAAAAGCAGACGATTCCAATTGATGGTATTTTTGTCGAGATTGGTCTTGATCCTAACTCGCAAATGGTAAAATCTTTAGTGAAATTAAATGGATTAGAAGAAATTGAGGTCAATTCAAGCTCTGAAACTGGCATTCCTGGATTGTTTGCGGCAGGTGATGTCACCGATGGGCCGGAGAAACAGATTATTATTGCTGCGGGCGAGGGCTCGAAGGCGGCTTTGGTAGCTTATAATTATTTACTACGGTTGAAAGACGAATAGTATGAAGAAGTATTCTGCGAAGACGAAAAAGATCTGGGAAATTTTGGAGAACGTCTATCAAGGCACTAAGGGAGCGCTACGGTTTGATAATCCTTTTGAGCTTTTGGTAGCGGTGGTGCTTTCGGCTCAATCGACAGATAAAAGGGTCAATGTAATCACGGAGAGGCTTTTTCCTTTATATTCAACGCCGGAAAAATTCGCTCAGCTCAATCAAGAGCAACTGGAGTATTTAATCCGGGATTGCGGACTTTTTCGAATGAAGGCAAAGAATTTGTTGGCTACTAGCCAAATCTTGCTTGAAGAATATGGCGGCGAGGTGCCACGAACGATGGATGAGCTGGTGAAACTTCCAGGGGTGGGACGAAAAAGCGCGAATGTGATTTTAAGTCAGGCTTTTGGGCTTCCTGGCTTTGCAGTGGATACTCATGTGATGCGGGTCTCTCATCGACTGGGACTTTCGAAGGGAAAGACACCGGAGGTCGTTGAAAAAGAGATCACGAAGACTGTAATTCCTGAGCTTTGGGGTGAGGCGCATCATTGGTTGATCTGGCATG
>JAGOZY010000036.1:0-1258 GCA_018058445.1 Negativicutes bacterium
CTCTTGAATACGCCCCATGGACTCTGTTTTCCATTTGCTATCTTGCATTGGTCATTTCCTCCTTATTCGCTCTAAAACCGAATCGATAATTTCGTCAGGCACGAGGCCTTCTATGTTTCCACCAAAAGTAGCTAATTCTTTTATTCCAGAAGAACTGATAAACGATTTTTCAGCGCTTGTCATCATAAAAACGGTCTCAAGTTGAGGCGCAATTTTTTTGAGGAGAAGAGCCCTCTGGAATTCATAGTCAAAATCAGACAGTGCTCGTAATCCCCGAACGATAATCTGATATTGATGCTCATTCATATAACCTTCTAGAAGCCCTGAAAAACTATCGACTTCGAGATTTGGAAGATGGGCCGTTGATTTTCTCAGCATCGCTACTTTTTCTTCTGTTGTAAACATCGGATTTTTTGTAGGATTTTCAAAAACTGCCACAATCACTCGATCAAAGATCGTGCAAGTTCGCTCGAGAATGTCGATATGCCCACTTGTAACTGGATCAAAACTCCCAGGACATACTGCAACTCGCAAGATATTCCCTCCCCGCAAGTTTTATTTCTTTTCATAGATAGTTAAATAAGCCTTACCAAAACGTTTTTCGCGAACAACTTGCCAATTTCCTGCTTTGGGTGGCATCTTTTCTTCCGGGCCGTGTTCAAAAATTGCCCAGCCCCCATCTTCTAGAATACTGCGTTTGGACAAATCCTGCAAGGTTTCAGTCGCCAATCCTTCTCCGTAGGGTGGATCGACAAAGATGAGTGAGTAGCTACCAGTCAATTGATGTAGGCTTTGCGGCAAATCCAGACGAAGCAGTTCCGGTTCTCCCTCAAAACGGCACTGATGCCAATTTTTTTGGGTATAGGCTAAACTTTCGGGACTTGCATCCACGAAAACAACGTTTACTGCACCCCGGCTTTTAGCTTCAAGACCTAAGTTGCCCGTACCGCAAAACAGATCCAGTACTCGCGCACCAATCATCCGCGGCATCAGCATACTAAACAGGCTTTCTTTCATTCGATCCCCAGTGGGACGCACTCGAAGACCCGGTGGAGCTTGGAGCTTCATTCCCTTGGCAAATCCTGCTATAATTCTCATAAAGGGTTTCCTCTTTTTTTGCGAATCTCTTACGATTATAACATAGTCCGGCAATAGGACTTCATTTTTTCATAAAAAATTCACACTCTTATTTGATTTATCAACTATTAAACAAAGGAGGAGGCTTTTCATGAAAGACCGTGCATTTTGGCTCTCATTT
>JAGOZY010000036.1:1358-8070 GCA_018058445.1 Negativicutes bacterium
GAAGAAGTCCGTCTTCAGTATCATGAACTTTTTGATCGAAATTTAATCTTGCATGAAAAATTAATCCTAGCCACTGAAAAAGGACTCTTTGATCGGTTAATTATCGGTCAAGATGACGCGCAACCTTTCGGTATTCCAAATTGGTACCGTAAGCGAGCGGTGGATTTTGCCAAAAAGCATGGGGTCTTAGAAACAAAAGTATTTTTTACTGGTGGGACTGATGAACTGGCACAGCTCTTAGTGGCTCGCTATGCCTTAAGTGAACGAAAAGACCCTTTTTCTGTCTATACCTACTATACAGAAAAAACGACCTTCTATCGGATCCTTCCTTATATGTCGGAGACACTTGGAACCAACGTAGATGAAAAATTTCGTATCTTAGGCATCGTCCCAGTGGCTTCACCGGATGACGCAAATTTAATTTTGGCAGTTCATGGTGGCTACAGAAATCCTGACCTGCCAGCTTATCGTCAGGCTGCAAAGCAGCTTAATTCCTGGATGCGCGAAGGAAAAGCTGTTTCGATCATGGATGTGAATCGGGATTTCAACAAACCTGAATCTCTACTACCCATCCTTATTGATGAAAAAGTACCTCTCCTTAATCTAGCCGGCTATGCGGGCTGGAATACTGCCAGCAATTCCTTGGGAACAGCTTTAAGCCAGGGTATTCTCTTTACCATCGGAATGGATGGCTCAAGCCCAAGTGGAAGTATGCCAGAGCGTCGAAACCTTCAGGGTACTTTCTTAGTTTCTCGCTTTTTGGATGACTGGGCTTATCAAAAAGAGCTTCAAACAAAATTGAACTATCGGTTGCGGTTCCTTAACTATAATCCTTATGCACTTGGTATAAATGACCAAAGAATCCGTCAAGAACTGAAACAGCAAATCCACTATTCTTTTGATCAGTTGTATCAGAAGCAATTCTCCCAGATTCCGTATACTTTTCTAGCAGACGAAGGAGAGCGCCGTTTCTTCCTCAGAAATGTGCAGATAAATATTGATTTTCCTTGGTATCGTACTTTCGAAATTGATCTTAAAGTAACTCCTTTATGGGAAAAGGCAATGGACTGAATTTATCGAAGATATCTTTCCCAAAGCCTTGCGATTCCTCGCTTGATCCTGTATAATCCTGAATGTATCAAGGTTCTTCTCTTGGGAAAGCCAAGAACTCATGTATTGGGGTGTCGCCAAGCGGTAAGGCACCGGACTCTGACTCCGGTATTCCTAGGTTCGAATCCTAGCACCCCAGCCAGAAAAAGATAAAACCAGAGACATTTAGTCTCTGGTTTTTTATTATGTTGAAAATTTACAGGAGCGGGACTTCTTGATATTCGGGCTTCTTTGTGGCATCTCGAAGGGCGGCAATGATAAAAGCAATATGCTCTTCAATAGGCAACTCAAGTGCTTCTGCTCCCCATTTTAAAGTCTCTCGATTAACCGCTTTTGCGAAAGCTTTGTCTTTCATTTTTTTCGTCACCGATTTGACTTCCAAAGTATCTAGACTTTTATCGGGCCGTACAAGCGCGCAAGCTAAGACAAAGCCTGGCATCTCGTCCACTGCAAGCAGGGTCTTTTGAACGAGCGTTCTCTCCCCTTCATAAGCTCGGCAATGGGACTCCACATCTTTGATAAAAGAAGCTTCGTAGCCAGCAGCACTTAAATATTCATCGGCGTGATTCGGATGGTCATCTGGGTGCTTATCAAAATCAATATCATGGAGCAATCCCAACGTTCCCCAATATTCCGAGTCTTCACCGAATTTTTCAGCGTAAGCCCGCATGCAAATTTCTACGGAAACACAGTGGCGTAATAAATGAGGTTGAGAAACATGCTGTTTTAAAAGTTCCCAAGCGTCTTCACGGTCAAAAAGGTTCATCAGGGTTTTCCTCCACTTCGCGCAAGTTTAAGCTTTCTTAATTTTTTGGCACTCTTGGCAGAGTCCAAAGAGTTCCAAACGATGGGCACTGAGGGTAAAACCAGTTCGAGCAACCTCTTTTTGCAGGCGGTCTTCATCAACCGGGCAATGATGCAAGCACTCCATCTGCCCACATTGACTGCACACAATGTGATGATGATGTCCATCCGCAAGTTCAAAGCGACTTCCGGTTTTTCCGCTTCCACCAATTTGGTTGATAATACCTAGCTCTACTAAAGTGTTTAAATTGCGATAGACCGTATCGAGCCCGATACAGGATTCGCGTTTTTCAATTTCTTGAAAAATCTGAGCTACTGTCTGAGCTTCAAGCGCTTCCATCAAAACATCGACAATGATTAAGCGCTGATGGGTAATTCGTCCGCCACGATCCTTCAATTCTTTAATAATTTGTTGCCGAAGCTGTTCCCGCGCGTCCATGTGGTTCCCCCTTAAGTTATTCGTCGTTTATTCTTTACATTTACTTATAGAAAAAGAGGGGGCTCTTCCCCTCTTTTCATTTGCATTTGTTTACATAGCTCGACGAGCACCAATGTAACGACTTCCCCAGTATCCACTATCCAAAGAGTCAACGACGACACCGCGGCTACTCGATGCATTTACAAACTGTCGATTTCCAAGGTAGATGCCTACGTGTGAAGGACCTGGCTCATAAGTTTCAAAAAAGACCAAGTCGCCCACTTGAAGTTCGGTCACTGTTGGCAGGTTATAATACTGTTCGTCCGCCATTCGCGGCAGGCTGACTCCAACTTGTGCAAATACATATCGGGTATAGCCGGAACAATCAAATCCACTTGGACTTGTTCCACCGAATGAATAAGGCACTCCTTGATAACGTAGTGCTTCTTGCACTACACGACGATATCTACTGGTAATCGAACGACTGACTGGCAGTTCTCGCCCTAAAAGAGCTTTGTGAGTCATCTCACCGATGATCCCGTCTGCGTCAAGTCCTCGATCCTTTTGAAAGGCTTTTACCGCTCCTACGGTAGTCGGTCCGAAATTTCCATCAACTGAAACTGTGTATCCCAGTGTCAGGAGTTGCTCCTGAACTGCTGTGACTTCTGCCCCTTCATCTCCTTGGCGAATTGGCTCGGCAGCCTGAGCAATGGTTAATCCAACCATGAGCGAGAAAATACAAGTCAAAAAGATTCTTTTTAGCAAATTAAAAGACCCCTCTCATTGCCTCCGGGGTTAGCTGACGGGTTTGGGCGAGAGTGCCCTACTTCTTTATGAAGATTCACCCCAAAAATGGTTCCCCCGTACTGGAGCTGATTCGGCTTTCAAGGCTCCAATTTATCTATTGATCTCCTAATATTTTATCTCTTATTAAAAGAACCGTCAAATGACCAGGTCTTAAAAAAACTGATTAAGCCTTTTAAGACCTGGACAAACAGCGAAGAGATTTTATTTTTAGAGAGCTTTTTCAATCATTGCAGCAAGCTCAGTCCGAGGACGGAAACCAACCGCACGTGAAACTTCTTCTGTACCTTTTACAACAAGCAGTGTAGGTACGCTCATTACTTTAAAGCGTTTTGCCAGATCAGGCACAACTTCTACATCGATTTTCGCGATGGTAGCTTTACCTTCCATCTCTGGTGCTAAAGCTTCTACTTCACCAGAAACCATTTTACAAGGTCCACACCAAGTAGCGAAAAAGTCTACTAAAACCGGATGACCCGCTTTCTCTACTTTTTCTTCAAAATCCTGTACGCTCGTAATATGCACGAGAGCCATGATTCACTCCTCCTTTTATTGTATCAATTGGACAGTATTCTACTGCCTTTTTTAAATATTCGCTTCTAATTTAGATTCTCCTGCTCGGCAGAGAATATTTCTCAATGAACTCATCCCTTAATTTTTATGATTTCCCCTATAATCCTTGTAATACATGGCTTGATTAAATAAATATTCTCGAAATTAAAAAGTCACTTCCTAGCTATCACAAATTTGTGACTAAGAAGTGACTTCTATTAAGCAACGTAAAACGAAGCTTTTTAATTGATCAAAGACAGAAAAAGTTCGCCATAAGCCGAGTTCTGTTCTGCTTGCGCAGTGGCAATCATTTATCTAGGCGATCAATTGCTCAATCGCTCGAGCGACACACCCGGAAGGTCAGCGGGCCGCTTCACACCTTCCCTACTTGGTCTTGCTCCGGGTGGGGTTTACCTAGCCGGCTGGTCGCCCAGCCGCTGGTGCGCTCTTACCGCACCGTTGCACCCTTACCGATAAATCGGCGGTTTCTTTCTGTGGCACTGGCCTTAGGGTTGCCCCCACTGGACGTTATCCAGCACCCTGCCCTATGGAGCTCGGACTTTCCTCGTCTGACTTATCATCAGCCGCGATTGCCTGTCGAACTTTTTCTGTCTGTCTAAGACTATCGAAGCGAAGGAAGGTTGTCAATCTATTCATTGTCTTTTTTAGCAAAATTTAAAAATCTCTGACTCGCCTGAGCAAATGTCGACTGAACAATTCGTTTCTTTTTGCAGTCTTTCTACAACTACTGACAAGATATGGTTTTCAGTGCCAAAATGTCCGCCATCTACAAGGCAGATACCATTTTGAAGAGCTTCTTCAGCGTCGTGATGTTTGATATCGCCAGTAAGATAGACGTCGGCACCTGAACGAAGAGCTTCTTTGAGTAGACTCATGCCAGAACCACCACACAAAGCTACTTTTCTTATTTTCGTCGTTAGCTCGCCACAAAATCGAACCCCTTGTAGATTGAGTTTTGTTTTTACAAAATCAGCAAATTCACCGAGAGTCATCTCCGTTTGCAGATTCCCCACGCGACCGAGTCCTTCGTTTCCACCTGTCTGGTTTTCTAGTGGAATGAGATCATAGACCACTTCTTCATAGGGATGAGCAGCTAGCATCGAGGCGAGAACTGGGGAGAGATTTTCCCGATTCACAATCGCTTCAATGCGAGCTTCATTTACTTTTTCCAGTTTGCCAATTTCTCCAATCGCCGGTTTCGCTCCTGTCAGTGGAAGAAAGGTGCCTTCACCAAGGGTCGAAAATGCACAATGACTGTAGTTTTTGAATTGTCCGGCTCCAGCATCCCCTAAGGCATTTTGAAGCAAATCAGCGTCTGTTTCTGGCACAAAAACCGCTAATTTAAGCCAGTTCGATTGAATTTGTGGAATAAGTGGGGTCACTTCACGAAGTTCTAAGATGTTTGCCAGATTATCATTAACTCCCTCTTTACAAGCATCTAAGTTGGTATGTGCAGATAACACGCCGATATTGTGTCTGATCAGATCAGCAACCATTTTTCCAATTGGCTGATCTTCCGAAAGCTTCATTGGCGGACTCATCCAGAGCGGATGATGAGTAACTAGTAGGTCTGCTTTACTGTCAATCGCTTCTTTAACCACTTCGGGCGATACCCCAAGGGCGACTTTGATTCGTCGCACTTCTTGTTCTGGATCGCCTAGAAAAAGACCGATTTGATCCCATGGCTCGGCAAGAGTTGGCGCTGCCCACTCGTCTAAAATCTTTTTTACATCTTTGATTCGGATAGACATTTTTTGTATCCCTCCAATCGGGCAAGACGCTCTTGCCACATCTGAACTAAGTCGGCATTTTCTTTCGTTGGAAGTGCTTTCGCCAGACTTCCAAGGATCTTATGACAAGGAAAGATTAATTTCTCAATCTGATGGATCAGGAGCGGATGTTTTTCTTCCCATAAAAGCGGGCCAATTTCCCAGAGAATTTCTTCTTTGGGACTTTCCATCTTTCCGGGAATGGCTCGAAACATTTCATAGACTCGGTCATTGGATAGGACTAACTCTTCTTTTTCAATTTTCCAGTTTGAATCTGCGAGAAATTTTCTGAGCTCTCCTCCATCGCTTTGAGGCTGGCAGACTAAACCTTCGAGCGAATGCCAGATGATCGGGCTTTCCTGCAAAATACTTTTCATCGTACCACCGCCCATGCCGGCAATGGTCACCCACTGAACTTCGCTCGGGTGTAGCGGACTAAGCCCGTCTCCGAGTCGCAAGTCTATTTGAGAATTTAGACCAGCTAGAGTGATATTTTTCTTCGCAGAATCCAGTGGGCCAGGTCGCAAGTCGCAACCAATACCGGTGGGGTTGGCGCCAGAGCTGATCCGATCAATCAATAAATAGCCATGATCTGTGCCGATATCGCCAATTGTAATACTAGGCGGAATTAGATTGGCTACTGCCTGTAATCGTTCATCCAATTTGATCTGCAAATCAGCACCGACCTTTCCTGTTCATTTTGCTTATATATTAAGAAAAGCAAGGCTTTCGCCTTGCTTTGTTCTTCAGTTGGTGGGCCCACCTGGATTCGAACCAGGGACCAACCGGTTATGAGCCGGGGGCTCTGACCGCTGAGCTATAGGCCCACAATTCCATATTTTAACAAGACTAGAGGGCTTTCGTCAAGAAAACGCGTAATCTTTTTCTAAAATCTTAGTTTTATTCCAAGAAATCTCGCAGTTTTTTACTGCGGGTTGGATGTCGAAGCTTACGCAAAGCCTTCGCTTCAATTTGGCGAATTCGCTCTCGAGTCACCCCAAAGAACTGTCCAACTTCTTCTAATGTCCGCGCTCTACCGTCATCTAAACCAAAACGAAGCCGAAGAACTCGTTTTTCTCGGTCAGTCAAAGTTTCAAGTACATCTTCTAGTTGCTCTCGAAGAAGCATGAAAGAGGCTGCGTCAGCAGGGGCTGGCGCATCTTGATCTTCGATAAAGTCGCCCAGATGGGAGTCTTCTTCTTCACCGATTGGTGTTTCTAAAGAAACTGGCTCT
>JAGOZY010000037.1 GCA_018058445.1 Negativicutes bacterium
GTACTAGATTTTGGCGATCTAAAGCCGATTGTTAATGATCTAATTATCGAACCCCTAGATCATCGACATTTAAATGAAGTCTTACCTTACCGCCCGACTGCCGAGAATATGGTTGTCGACTTTTTTGAACGACTTTCACCGATTATTTCAGACCTAGGTGGCGACCTCATCCGAATTCGGTTGTGGGAAACCCCAGACAGCTATGCTGAGGTGAGCTTTCCATGAAGTATCCGGTCATTGAACACTTCTACAGCCTGCAAGGGGAAGGCGTTTACTTAGGAACACCTGCCCATTTTATTCGATTTGCCGGCTGCAATTTACGATGTTCTTGGTGCGACACCCAAGAATCCTGGCAGGAAGACACAGCCCAATGGCTATCCGTAGACTCATTAGTGGATGACATTCGTTGCGAGCGAGTGATCCTGACAGGTGGTGAGCCGAGTCTTCACGACTTGGGCCCCCTCGTGAAGACGCTCAAAGAACGAGGCCATGCAGTCGCGATCGAAACCAATGGTACACGATCATTACCGACCGAGTGGCAGATCGACTGGGTCTCCGCTTCACCGAAGCCAGATAGTCATTATGCTCTGAATTGCCAAGCAGATGAACTGAAATATGTTGTTGATGACAAATTAACCCTCGAAGATATACAATGGGATGCAGTGCCAAAAGGTCGGATTTTTCTCCAAATCGAAGGAGGAAAGTCTCAAAGTGCCCAAAAGGCAATGGATTGGGTGTTAAGTCATCCAGAAAAAAATATCCGTCTTGGAATCCAGCTTCACAAATTACTCGACTTTCGGTAGCCAATGTACCCGATACACAATGAGGAGGAACAGGAATGACCACTGATTTATCTTTCAAAGCCCTAGGGAAACGCTCGGATGGACCGAGCAAAGAGCTTGAAGTATTCCCAACTCCCCCGGGAGTGACTACGATTACCTTCACAACCGATGAATTTACCAGCCATTGCCCAGTAACTCGCCAGCCGGATTTTTCCCACGTCACCATCGAATATGTGCCAGGCCCTTACTGCATCGAGAGTAAAAGCCTGAAATTATATCTTTGGAGCTTTAGAGAGCAGACTGCTTTTTGTGAAGCCTTAGCCGCAGAAATCGCGCGGGATGTAAAAAACGCTTGCCAATCCAAACACTGCAAAGTGACAGTAGCCCAAAAGGCCCGCGGCGGGATTGCCCTTACAGCAGTTGCCGAAGCCTAAACCTTAAACCTAAGCGAACCATACAAAGGAGAGGACGAATAACATGGCAGAAGATAAAAAATGGGAAGTAACCCAAGCTCGTATCGAACAAGAAGTACGAGAATGGTGCGATGAATTCGAAAAAAGCAAAGAGTACAAAAAATTACCAGAAGAAATAGGGCAATGGGCCTATCCAGTTATTCATGGATTCGCTTCCTTAGCCGAAGGGGAACGAAACAAAACAGTTGCTGAATGGGACGAAGAAACCGTAGCTTGGATTCTTCTTGAAGGTATGCCAAGAGAATTCGTTGTAGATCGCGAAGCTTTAGGCGTTACTGTCGAAGTGATGGAGGCCTTTATTGCCTATGCAATTCGAACTGGAATGATGGATAAGAAAAGCAAAGCTCTAGCGCGAATTGAAGAAATTGCTCCACTGGCCAAAAGACGACTGCTTGACCCCACACTCTGGCAGCCTCATAAAGCGGTGATCCTTGAAGCTCTGCAAGAAGGTATTGACCTCGCAGATCGCAAAGGGATGGAACGATTCTACAAAAAATATCAAGCCCGCCGAACGGGTAACTATGCGGAAACGATCTTAGCTGCCCAGACACCAGGACGAAATGATCCTTGTAATTGTGGTAGCGGAAAAAAATATAAAAAATGTTGCGGTCGTGCGCACTAAGGAGAGAGTTCAATAATGGCAAAATCAAAAAATGTATGGACAGATCTTTATGTTGCAGCTGTAGCACTTAGAGATGCAAACCCTTGGAAAAGCCTAACAGCCCGTGATTTATTTGGAATTTCCAATCCAGTTGATGGAGAAATTTATTATTGTGCAGTTGCCGAATCTGCCGATAAAACTTTTAAAGGTCTTACTGCCTATCAAGGCGCGGCAGGACTAGAGTTTTATCAACGAATTGGCCGTGATGATGTCGATATGCTCCATATGCTCTGGGCTCAGCAAGGATTTCAAATCCAATATGGCAGCCGAGATGAGCTCACGGAAGAGTCCTATAAACGGATCAAAGAGAGCGGAATCTCTTGCCGAGGCAAACAATCATGGCCAATGTTCACTGCTTTTTCAAGCGGTCGAGCAGAAACTGAGCTGACTGAAGATCATGCGGAAGTATTGATTTTAATACTCGAACAAAGCCTCGCAATGCTCGAAGCGGTGAAAAAAGATAAGAAAAAAGAAGTCCTCGGAAATCCAGAAGAAGACTTCCGTTTTCCAGTTCGCCAAAAGAAAGCCAGTAAGTGGCAGATTGCTTATCTGACTCCAGATGCAGTTGCAGCACCAAAAGCGCTGAGCTGGACGAAAAAAGATCAAGAAAAATTAGCTGGAAAAGAAATCGGCAATATTTCATGGGACTTAGATGGATTCTATTGGCCTAGCCTACCGCAAGAGACCGCCGAAGGCATTCGTCTTCCGTTTATTTGGGCGATTGCGGATCGGGAAAAAGGAACTCTACTTTCCCTCGATACAACTTACGCCAAAGATTCTTGGAAGGAAGGAAAATCTTTCCTACTAGAGCAGTTTGTAAGTAGCGAAACTTTGCCTAGCCGAATTGCGGTAAAACGTCCAGAACTCCTGTTGTGGCTTGAGCCTGTTTTAAAAGCAATGAACATTCAATTGCTTCTTGTTCAAGAAGTCCCAGGAATGATTAAAGCTCGGGAAGAACTCCGCAAACAGGAAGCAACTCTCTCTTAATAGTTGCACCTACTGTCTACCCCAGATCTCATTTGAAGAAAATAGATTGCGAGGTGAAGGACATGACTAAAATTCAAAAAAACCGAAGTGACTCAGAAATGTTCGCCGGCTGGAAAGAACCTGAAACGAATTGGCTTAGCGGTGACGTGAAAGAAGAACCGGTTCGCAAAGTGGTTAAAGAAAAGGAAACCCCTTCCAATCTTCCTGCTTCGACCCACAAAGAACTCGAACGGCTGCTGATGGAGATTAAACTCGATTTTTTCCGTCGGGGAATTCAAGACGCCTCCTATGTGCTTAAAAAGCAAGGGGACAGCGTGATCCTTACGCTAGAACCGAAAGCACCTAAAAAATAATAAAATCCGCTCAGAGCCGTGAGGCTTGAGCGGATTTTTATATTTGAAATGCTTTTTCTTGCGTCGAAGGGATTACTTGCAATAACAGAAAATTTATTACCGAGTGTGCCGACTAAAACAAAATAAAGCATTGACTTAAAGTTAACTTTAGGAAGTAGAATTAAACTAATCGTCATAGATGTCAAAGAAACATGTAAATGGCTGGCATCTAATAGTTGAGAGGAGATTTTAAATGAAAAAAATAATCACAGTGTTATTGACTCTTACCTTAATGCTAGGAGTTGCTGGGTGTAGCGGGAATGAGGCCCAAAGTAGTGTTCCCAACACTTCAAGCTCTACAGAGAAAAAATCAAAAATTCTGGTCGTTTATTTTTCTATGCCAGAGACTACGAATCCGAACAATATGACTCCAGAAGAAGACAACAGTGCAGTTGTCATTGATGGAAAAGTTTTAGGAAACACTCAGTATGTGGCTCAGTTGATTCAAGCGAATACCGGTGCTGATATTTTTCGTATTGAGCCTCAGACACCCTATCCAACAGACCATAAAACCTTGGTCGATCTCGCAAAAAATGAACAGACGAACCGAGCAAGACCCGCACTTGCCAAGAAGATCGAAAATATCGGTCAGTACGATGTAATTTTCGTAGGGTACCCGATTTGGTGGGCCGATATGCCGATGATCTTGCACAGCTTTTTCGAAGGTACAGACTTATCCGGCAAAAAGATCATTCCCTTTAGCACCCATGGCGGCAGTGGCTTTGCCGATACAATTAGCACCATCCAAAGACTAGAGCCCAACGCTACTGTCGCTACTAATGGCTTTACAGTATCGAGAAATAATGTTGCCAATAGTAAAAATGATGTGATTTCCTGGCTAAAGAGTTTGAATTTAAGATAGATGAGAGAAGGAATTTCCGTGAGAAAAAGGAGTCTTGGAAAAAAACTGGAAGTTTCTACCCTTGGACTGGGTTGTATGGGAATGAGTTCAGGCTATGGATTGGCTGCTGACAAGAAAGAGTCCATCAAACTGATTCAGCGGGCGGTAGAACTTGGGGTCACTTTTTTTGACACGGCAGAGGTTTATGCCGAAGGGAGAAATGAAGAGTTAGTCGGTGAGGCACTCGCTCCTTATCGGGATGAAGTAGTGATTGCTACGAAGTGTGGCATTAAGCTAAAAGATAATCAACAAGTCTTAGATGCCCGCCCAGAAGTAATTCGAAAGTCCGTCGAGAGCTCCTTGAAGCGATTAAAATCAGAGGTCATAGATTTATATTACTTGCATCGTCTGGACCCAAATACTTCGATTGAAGAAGTTGCTGAAACGATGAAAATTCTTATCCAAGAGGGAAAAATTCGATGTTGGGGCTTATCAGAAGTCGGCCCTGAGACGGTAAGTCGGGGCCACCAGATTTGTCCGATTACAGCAGTTCAAAGTGAATATTCCATGATGTGGCGTCAACCAGAGGAACAATTATTTCCCCTGCTTGAAGAACTTGGAATTGGCTTTGTTCCCTTCAGCCCACTTGGAAAAGGCTTTTTAACCGGAACCATTAATCCAAAATCTACTTTTGTCGCCTCCGATTTCCGAAGCATTGTGCCCCGCTTTGCACCAGAAAATATCGAGGCAAACCAAGTTTTAGTTGATCTCGTGGAAAAAGTCGCAAGTGAAAAAGAGGCTACACCTGCGCAAATTGCTTTAGCTTGGGTTCTAGCTCAGAAACCGTGGATTGTTCCGATCCCAGGGACGCGAAAAATAGAGCGATTAGAGGAAAATTTAGGAGCAAGTGATATCGTTCTGGCGAATGAAGAAATCACGAAACTTAATGAAGCTTTGAACAATATTGAAATTTCTGGCGCTCGTTATCCAGTTGGATCTGACTATGAAAAACGTACCGGAAAATAAGAAAATCAAGAAATTTCTATTAGAAAAAATGGATATCAAACAATATAATGGATAAACAAAAAGGTCTGACAACGTCAGACCTTTTTGTTTATCCACTTATTTTTTCTGTAGCTGACTTAGCCAATTCGATATTGTTCCATTTAACTGATCTGCTGTTTGTTTTTTAGGGGATTCTAACTTTAAATTCCCAGTAAACTTAGCGTTTTGGACTCTTTGCTCAAAATCAGAAAAATAAGTGTCCTCTCTACCTTCTAAGGTACAAAAAACAGCGACTCTTTTTCCTTTGAAATCAGTCTGTTCAAGGTAAGAGCGGAGTGGAGGCGGGGTAGTATACCACCAGACTGGCGATCCGATAATGATTAAATCATAATCGTCGATATGGGGTACTATTTTCTTTAAAGTGGGTAATTGATTTGCATTGATTTGATTCCGAGTTTGCCAATACATCATGACTGTTGCTGGGTAATCTTCTTCGAGTTGTAGCCGATAGAGATCACCACCGGTTTGCTCTTGCAGATTCCGCGCCGTATCGTATGTGGTGCCAGTAAAAGAATAGTAGACGATCAAAACTTTACCGTACTTCTCTTCAAGTTCTGTTTGATTAGTCCCTTGATAAGCCACGATCTCATTAGGAATTTCGCTTATTGGATTCGGCTTTTTAATAAACCAAAAAGCAGTGCAAGCGGTGATCACTAAAATAAAAGAAACCCAGAGTATTTTTTTCAAAGTACCACCTCAATTTTAAATATTTTATTTCATAAGAAGTATAAGTAATGAGATGACTTTCTGTAAAGCTTTATATTTATTACCTAATAAAAGTTGAAGTAATGAATTGACTTAAAATTGAAATTAGTTTAAGTTTAATATACGAATTTTAGTAAGACCAAAATGGAAGGTGGCATTTATGAAGACATATTCAATTTCTGAGGTAGCGAAACACTTTGATGTCGCACCTCACACACTAAGATATTATGACAAAGAAGGACTTCTGCCTTATGTCGAACGAACTGAATCTGGCAATCGTGTTTTTAAAGATAAAGATTTTGCTTGGCTACAAATTGTTAATTGTCTAAAAGATACGGGAGTATCGATTAAACAAATCAAAGAATATTTAGTGTGGTGCCAAATTGGTGATCCATCCCTTGAAACACGGCTGCAATTCATGCTGGAGCACAAAAAGAATATACAAAACCAGATTGATGAACTAAAAAAATGTACAGAACTGATTGATTTTAAAATCTGGTACTATGAAACCGCGATCGAAGCAGGGACAGCGGATATCCATAAGATGGAAAAAAGCAGTTAAATAAATCCCATAAGTATGAAGATTTACTAACGTGATCGATTATTTATTCAATAAAAACATAGGGTTCCTTATTTTAGAAGGAACCCTATGTTTTTATTTTTCCCTAGGTAGATTGATAGTAAATGTCACACAAAATTCACAAAAATCCCTTTGACTTAAAGTCAACTTTAACCGTTACAGTAAAAGTGAAAAAGAATTCCGTGAATGAGAGAAAGGGAGGAACAGGGATGAAGTTATTTGCAATACTATTTGTATCTTTTTGGTTAGCGATGTCAGTAGGAACAGAAAAAAGTGAGGCTTTTTCTGGAGCAGGGCAAGAGATGGATTCAATCTATATCGTTCGTGCGGATAAGGATGGCAATTATAAAGCCCCAGAAACCAATTTTACTGGAAACGCCAGCGTTCAGCGTCTTTTCCCAGCAGCGAACAATCAAATGAATATTTCCGGCGGCTATGTAAGTTTTGAAGCAGGCGCAAGAACGAACTGGCACACTCACCCACTGGGTCAGCTGATTATCATCACCGAAGGCTCAGGAAGAGTTCAGCAATGGGGTGGCCCGATGATTGAGGTCCATGTCGGTGATGTCGTATGGTTTCCACCGAATGTTAAGCATTGGCATGGTGCAGCACCGAATAGCCCTATGACCCATATTTCACTTGCCGAAATCGCAGATGGCAAAAGTAGCGTATGGATGGAGCGAGTGACTGACGATCAATATAATGGCAAATAACTTTAATCGAAATGATTTGATATAACATGGCGTTGGAAAAAGGAGTGGGAGAATGAAAAACGTATCGATTTTATTAGGTGCTTTCCTTCTGATATTTAGCTGGACATCGATTTCTTATGCCCAGACAAGTGAGACTCAATTAACTCAAAAGCAAAGATTGATCGTTCCTATCGCAGCTTTAGCGGCTCAAGGGAATATGGAAGACCTTAGTAAAGCTCTCCATGAAGGACTTGATGGCGGCCTGACAATCAATGAAACCAAAGAAGTCCTTATCCATGTGTATGCCTATGCAGGCTTTCCGAGAAGTCTAAATGGCATCAACAATCTTATTGCCGTACTTAAAGAACGCGAAGCCCGAGGTATAAAAGATGAAGTGGGCCCTGAAGCTAGCCCAATCCCGACAGATCGAAGTATTTTAGAAATGGGAACTGAAAATCAGACCTATATTCTGGGTAGACCGTCAGGTGGCCCCACGTATCAATTCTCGCCTGAAATAGATTATTTTTTAAAGGCCCATTTATTTGGCGACCTATTTGAGCGTGATGTGATTGATTTTAAAAGTCGCGAAGTTGCAACTGTAGCGATTCTTTCCAGTCTCGGTCGTACCGAAAATCAGTTGCGTGGACATATTAATTGCAGCCTCAACATCGGTATTACCGAATCTCAACTCAGAGATCTGATCGAAGTCCTAGACAGCAAAGTGGGTTCCACCGAAGCCAATACAGCTACAATGGTTTTAAACTCCGTAATTGGAAAGTAAATGAAGGCTTGAAATTAAAGGCTGAATAACGAATTCTAAAAACAAGTTTTTGG